>CAZYYR010000138.1:0-6650 GCA_964651465.1 uncultured Nitrosospira sp. | reverse complement strand
ATCTAATAAATAAAAAAGCACCTTGTCCGTCATCGAAAATATGAGTTGAACATGCCCGGCATATGGCATCAGCCCTGCCACGCTACGGAGATGCTTATTCCTTTCATGACGCAAGACAGGATTCTGTTCAGGTTCAAAGCCATCCTTAAAGCAGCAGCGATGCTGTCATTGGGCTGGATAACGCTCGTGGCTGCGCCTCCTCTCGCTGCTTCCGAACGCCTCGGCGTGGAAATACGCCGTACCGCCGACGGGATTCCCCATATCCGCGCCCATAACTGGCACGACCTCGGATATGGGTATGGCTATGCCCAGGCCGAAGATGCCTTGTGCACCATGGCGGAAGCGTTCATTACGTTTCGCGGCCGCAGGGCCTATTTCTTTGGCGCCGATGGGCGGCCCCGTCATGAGTCCACCTTCGGGCGCTGGCGCAACCTGGAACTGGACTTCTTCTTTCGCGCGATCATCGATGACCAGCTGGTCGCAAGATATCGGGACCAGCAGCCGCCGGAGCTGAATCAGCTCATCGATGGATTCGCGGCGGGATACAACCGACATCTGCACGATGAACGGACTAAATGGACTAAGCGGGCTAAAAAAACTAACGGCAGCTCCAGGTCCGGCAGTCCGTGCCTGCACGAACCGTGGGTAGGCGAGATTGCCGCGGAAGACATCTTCCGCCGTGTCATCGCCGCGAACCTGGCGGCGGGCTATGCCAGATTCATTCCCGAGATCGCCGGAGCGGCGCCGCCTCCCGCCGGTGGAGCTGCCCTTCTGAAAAATGAGGCAAACGAGGATCCATTGCTCCCCACGTTGTCCGAACGCCTGGCGGCGCCGGTTGGCGGACGCCCCGGACTGGGCAGCAACCTGATTGCATTCGGACGGGAGGGAAGCGGGGCACAAAGCGGCGTCCTGTTCGGCAACCCCCACTGGTACTGGGGCGGGCCCGACCGTTTTTACCAGGTCCACCTGACGATTCCCGGAAAATTGAACATTGCGGGGGTCTCGTTCCTGGGATATCCCGTCATCATGATCGGATTCAATGAAAAGCTGGCCTGGAGCAGCACCATTTCCGCTGCACGGCGTTTTGGATTGTATGAGATGGCTCTCGATCCCGGCCAGCCGACCACATATCGAATCGACGGAGGCATCGAAACGATGCGTCCAGTATCCGTTACCGCGGAAACCCGTGGTGCGAGCGGGAAACCCGTTCCGGCAACTCGTACGCTATACCGTACACGCTTCGGCCCTGTCATCGACCTGGGTGTTCAGGCGAGCGGCCTTGGCTGGAGCCCGGACAGGGCGCTTGCCATCCGCGATGTGAACGAAAACAATTTCCATACGCTGCGTACATTTTTCTACTGGAGCCAGGCGCAGTCGCTGGACGAGTTCGCGGCGATCCAGCGGCGGGAGGCCGGCATTCCCTGGGTCAACGTAGCGGCCATCGCAGCGAACGATAGCCGTACGTGGTTCAGCGACATCGGCGCCATGCCCAACGTACCGGATACCCTCCGAAAGCGCTGCACCACGCCATTGGGAAAAGCCTATGCGGAGGCAGATCCCTATACGCCTTTCCTGGATGGCAGCCGATCCGAGTGCGAATGGGTAACCGATCCCAGGGCAGCCCAGGCCGGTGCCATTCCCGCAGCCATGCAGCCCGAGCTTTTTCGGGAAGACTACGTGGCCAACATGAACGACAGCTACTGGTCGAGCAACCCCCGGCAACCGCTCGAAGGATATCCAGGTACCATGGGCGAGGAACGCGGTCCGCTTTCCTTGCGGACCCGGCTGGGTCACAGTATCGCCCTGTCGCTACTGGATCAGCGGCAAAAAAACCCGGAGAATTTGGGCAAACGCCTGCAAACGGCCGTACTCGACGCGCGCGTCTACTCCGCAGAACTGTTCAAGGATGAATTGCTGGCGCATGTATGCAAGAAGCATTACATGACGCTGAAGACCGATTCGCTGACAGGCGCAACCTTTTCACCACCGCGCCGCGTCGATATTCGCAAGGCCTGCGGAATTCTGAACCAATGGCACGGCACCGGCAACGCTTCGGATCGGGGCGCCCTCATCTGGGATGCAATCTGGGCCCGAATCGAGCAAATTCCACAAAACGACCTGTACCGCATCCCATTCTCGGCAGATCTTCCGCTGGAAACGCCAAATGGACTGAAGGCAGATGACCCCCGCGTGGAACAGGCGTTCGGAGCCGCTATCACGGCCGTTTCAGCGAGTGGACAAGCCTTGGATACTCCTCGCGGCCAGTACCTCTATGCCCCGAGCGGCAACCGGCGCATCCAGCTTTATGGCGGCTGCACCGAGATCGGCTACTTTACGATCGCCTGCAGAGACGATTCCGGATATCGGATGGACCAGACTGCGTCCGGGAACAGTTACCTGCAAATCGTCCACTTCGGGAGAGAAGGCGTGGAGGCATACACCATGCTTGCGCATGGACTGAAGGAGTCGGTCTTCGACCAGGGTGATAGCGGGGAAAAAGACAATGGTCTTTATCGTTATGCGAAAAAAGACTGGCTGCACTTCCCCTTCCGCGAAAAAGACATCCTGAATTCTCCCCAGTTGAACCGTACCGTTCTTTATCCATGAGTCGGCCAGGTCCCCATCGACCCCATCATCTTTCCGGATGCTATGCTCGTGGTAAATCCAGGTAAGGCTGGTTCGTCTATCTTAGACCAATATTTTCTCATGATGCCGTGCTTACTTATCTAATCCAGCAATCGAAGAGACTGCTGATCTTCGCCGCGATCGCCAGCGTCATCCATGGCACCTGCAGCGTGCTGATGCTGTCTCAGGTGAATAATGCGCTGACCGCCGACAATGAAGCCAGGGCCAGCCTGGCCTGGGTCTTCGCGGCAACGGCGATACTGGTGATGATAAGCCAGATGATCGCAAACGTCCTTTTCGAGCGCCTGAGCCAGCGCGCCCATGCGGACCTGCGCAGCTTCATCACCGGGAAAGTCATGACCGCGGATTTTCGTCACCTGGAGAAGATCGGCAGTGCAAAGATCCACTCGGCCCTGTCGGAACATAGCGCGAATGTCGCGGAGTTCTTTGTCAGTGTGCCCGCCATACTGACCAATGCCGTCATCGTGGCGGGCTGTCTCGTGTACATGGCCCTGCTATCCTGGCAGGTTTTCATAATGGCCATCGTTGTCATCGGATTGGGGTCCCTCGGCTACCATTTCGCTCACCTCCGCGCCATCAGGCATCTGGATGACGCATCCAAAGAACAGGATCAACTGTTCGAGCACTTCAAGTCGATTACCGAGGGGGCCAAGGAACTGCGCCTGAACCAGCAAAAGAGCACCTTGTTCTCCCGGGATGTGCTGGGCCAGTCGATCGAGACGGTGCGCCGCGAGCGGGCGCTGGGAATGTCGATCTTCGTGGTATCGGCGAGCTGGGGCAATTTCCTCATCTTCGCTTTCATCGGACTGGTGCTGTTTTTACTGGTCGGAGACATACCGGACCGTGTACGCGTCATGACAGGCTTCGCCCTGGTTTTCGTTTACATGATCACGCCGCTGGAAATACTGTTGATGAATATTCCGCGGGCCAATCTGGCGCGTGTTTCCGCCGAGCGGATCGATGCAGTCACCCAGGACATGTTCACGTCTGAAACGCGACTACCGGACATGACTGCACAGCCGCTGCGCAGCGTCGGCCTGCATGGGGCAGTGCATCGCTACTATCATGAGCAGAGCGATGAGTTCTTCGCCATGGGCCCCATCGATCTGACACTTCACGCGGGTGAAATCATCTTCCTGGTGGGCGGAAACGGCAGCGGCAAGACCACGCTCGCCAAACTCCTGGTAGGCCTTTACCCGCCCGAAGAAGGGGAGATACGGTTGAATGGCGAGCTTGTCAATGACTCGAATCGCAATCAGTATCGCCAGACATTCTCCGCGATCTTCTCCGATTTCTATTTATTCGACCGCTTGCTGGAGGCAGGTCATTCCACCCTGGATTCCGATGGCAATCGGCTGATCAAGAGATTGCATCTCCACCACAAGGTCCAGGTACGTGATGGGGCGTTTACCACGCGTTCGCTCTCGCAAGGGCAGCGCAAGCGTCTGGCATTGGTCGTGGCGATCCTGGAAGACCGGCCTTTTCTGATCTTCGATGAGTGGGCTGCGGATCAGGATCCCGTCTTCAAGGAAGTTTTCTATCGGGAGCTACTGCCGGAACTGAAAGCTGCGGGAAAAGCAGTCCTCGTGATCTCCCACGACGATCGCTATTTCCATTTGGCGGATCGCCTGCTGCGCATGGAAGACGGACAGCTGATTTTCGATGGCACGCCGCATGAGAACGAAAGTGCGCGAAAAACCGTATCCGCATGAAGGCGCAGCGAATCTCCTGCTTCCCTACCCTGCTCTCGGCAAGCATCGGTTCATGATGCAGATCAGCCTGAAGGGAAAGCCCGTACAGCGGTATAGCCGTATAGCGCCGTATAGCCGGGTTTGCGGCATAGCACCCCCTTCCAATAACACGATCCGGCTGCATTGCGTATGGGATGTTGGATGGGAGCGCGTCGATCATGGGCCACTCGGGCTACCTCCCGGAAACGGTTCCATTCATCGCGGAAACCGTCGGCCGGGCGTTCGTTCAGCGCTTCCCTTGGCCTATTTCGCCTATTTTGCCGAAAACAGCCTGGGAGACGTGACTATCTCATCGCTCGCGGAGTGAGAGGAAGGGAGAGAGGCAAGCCCTGAGAGCAGCCAAAGACATGAAGCCTCTTCATACGCCGCCCTGTGGGCCGGATTCCTGTTCAGCCAGTCGATCATCTCCCTTTGATCGTCTGAAGTTAAAAGCCCTCGCTCGCGTATTACCCATTCCACCGCTGTATACCACACCAAATCCTTGATGTTCGAATTATCCGCCGAATCCATTCGGTTCTCCTTTTCTGATTTCACAAGATTATATCAATTTCCGTCAGCATGCTCTCGTGCCGGATGATCCCATCTGGCTTCCCATATCGCAATGCATCACCGGATGGAAATTCCCGCACCTGTACTGAATCCGGGATCGGATGATGGGCTTATCATGCCGTGATTGACCTGCCGGGATTTCCACTTCATTTTTCAGCTCCTTGCCCATTACTCCGATCATATGCCCAAGCCGGTCAATGCAGACAATGCGGGACCGTCTCTAATTAAGACGATTCTTCATGGAATATTTAGCAAAAAGATAATGGGATTTTGAATCATCCCGTTTTTACCGGTGCCTGATCCCACGGCGCTTCGGCCAGCCGGTCAAGGAGAATTGGTCGTCATCAGGCATGGCTGCCTACCCGCGCTACTGGTACGACGGGCACGACTGGCGTGGTGGGCGACTCATCACGGCGGCCCTGGCAACAATCCTTCCAGGCGCATAACCTCCAGCTGACAGGAGCAGGAGCATGTGCCGATACCTGTAAGATTTTACAGCTATCCAGCAATCCCGTTTGATTATCTAATTGAACCCGGTCGTCCGTCTCGGGTACCGGATACCCGATTCGCATGCAGCGCGTTCTCAGGGGAATCGATCGTTATTCGCTTCCGGGAAAGACTCTTTTCCGCGCTGGCACTATCCATAATCAATAACCAAAAACGAGGTTTGTCCATGCAGCAGAAATCCCCATCGTCAAACATCTCCCGCCGCACGTTCCTGAAAGCAGCGGCGGCGGCCGCTACCACCGTTAGCGCGGCTGCGCTGCCATTCGGCAATCTGTCGGCGCAGGAAACGAAATACCGGCGCCTGAATCTCCTCAATCCAGAGGCGAAACGCACCATCGAGAGCTACAAGAAGGCGATCCGCGCGATGCTGGCGCTTCCTCCGACCGATCCGCGCAACTGGTACCGCATGGCCCTCACCCATACGATGGACTGCCCGCACGGCAACTGGTGGTTCCTGGTATGGCATCGCGGTTATATCGGCTGGTTCGAGCAGATCTGCCGCGAACTCAGCGGCGACCCCGGCTTTTCCTTGCCATACTGGGACTGGACGGAAAATACGGGCCCGACGAACGCGTTTCGCCCGCGTGTTCCCGCCGTCATGTTCGAGGACGTGCTCACCCCTGAGCACCCTGCCTATATCGGACGCTCCCGCGACTTTCATGACCGCTTCCGCGACGTGATCGCCAAGGCTGACTACTGGAAGCGCATTTATACGCCCGGCGGCGAATTCGATGACGGGACACAATACGGACAACTTCTTGCGCGCGGGGTACGGTCCTCCGACGACCTCTGGTTCGATATGCTCGATGACCCCAGGGGACTGTTCTTCTTCGATCAGCCCCATGCCCGCGGTTCGACGAAGGCCAGGCCGGAACTGGACGGAAAAACCACGAAGGCCGTCTCCCTGCAAACATTGCTGGATGCGCTCGCGCCGCGGGATTTCATTACTTTCGCCAGTCCGAAAACAATGGCCCACAGTGCACTCACGGGATTCGGCGTGCTGGAAGGGCAGCCGCACAATCGGATTCATAACTGCGTCGGCGGCATCTTTACCGACCCGGACGGCGCAACCGTCAACAGCGGCGGTTTCATGCAGGCCAACCTTTCGCCGGTCGATCCACTCTTTTTCCTGCATCACGCGAATATCGACCGGTTGTGGGATGTGTGGACGCGCAAGCAGCAGGCACGAGGTTATCC
>CAZYYR010000137.1:2676-6680 GCA_964651465.1 uncultured Nitrosospira sp. | reverse complement strand
GGCGCCATTGTGTTGCGCTCCTTGGCATCGTAGTCCCAGCTACGACCTGCGTCGCATGCCTTATGATCATCCCGATTTTTAACAGCAACGCGCTCTGCGGAGATTCGTTCAGCGCTTCCTTTATATCGGCTTCGCCACCATGAGATAAAACACGATGACCAGAGCGATAAATGCAGGTATGCCCAGAGCGATCCACAACCGGAAGTAGCGCCAATACAGCGCAGGCAAGCCTGCATTCTCCCTGGCAGCATCCGCTGCCAGCCGCTGCATCCGTATCTGCAGCCAGACGACTGGCAGCCAGCAAATGCCCGCCACCAGGTACAGCCCGGTGGACCAGAGTATCCACCGGCTCGTCATGGGCATTCCGGCAATATAGACCAGATAGAACCCCGTAAGCGGCTGGATCACGATGGTCGTCGCAGTGAAAATCCAGTCCGCTGTGACGACGTTCCGGGCCACAGCCGCGACAATTGCCGGCTTTCTGGTCAGGGTGGCGGAAAACATGTAAAAAGCTGTTCCGATACCTGTCCCGAAGAGCAGGGTCGAAGAGAGGATATGAAGCCACTTGACGGTGACGTAATCCATCATTCATCCGGACAGGGAATGAAATTAGGATCGAGCCAGGCTTCAGCCTGCAGGACTACTCGGAACACGAATCTTATCGGTTGCTTTCAGCATTGGACTTCTCCAGTTCATACAACAGCAATATGATCGCAAGAATGGGCAGATTCTTGATCAGCGGACCAAAGGGGTGGAGCCAGAATTCCGGGAGAAACAAGGTGATGACAATCGTGTACGCCACGATGAGGCTGGCCTGTGCGATCCAGAGAAAACGGCGGCGGCGCAGGAACAGCGTTCCCAGCCCGAAAGCAATATCCAGCCCGGCGGCACCATAGAGCGCCACAGGCGCCAGGCTGCCTGTAATCCCCACGCGCTCAAGCAGAATATAACTTTCATCGACAGGATAAATCCCCATCGATACGGCGCCCGCCACCAGCCAGACAACCGCAAGTGCAAGGCGCAGCAACGGCTGCAGCCAGTCCAGGAGCGCCGACAGCCGCAACTCCTCCACAGCGGATGGAGAGGCGAATTCGCTCACCGGTCGCGGATTCCGTCCCAGCAGTGCGCGCGTGACATCCGGGTTCGCCACATTCCCCCGCTGAAGCATCTGCCACGTTTCGCTGTCGAACAGGCTTCCACCAAGCCACTGCCCAGCCCGCGCGCCCAAGGAGACGAAAATCACCGGTATCTGAAGGAAGGTGGCAGGGCCCAGCCCCATCAGATGCCGCAATTCATTCAGGTAGTGCCGCAATGTAATGGGCTGGGGGCCGACCAGCGGCACCCGGCAGCCCAGATACCGGTCCGTCTCGATCAGCGTCACGATGGCCCGTACGAGATCGTCGATGTGCAAAGGCTGTATTTGCTGATCGCCGGAGCCCGGCAGGGGAATAACCGGCAAGCTGGCAATCCTGTTGAAAAGCCTGGCGCTGGCCCCTCCCTGCCCATACACGAGCGAGGGTTGCACGACCACTGCCGGGATTCCCGATGCCAGCAATACATCGTCCGCAGCTTTCTTGCTGAGATGATAGCGGCTCCGCGCATTCTCATCCGCTCCCAGCGCCGATATCTGCACCACCTTGACACCGTTTGCCGCGCACGCTCCAAAAAGGGCCATGGGCGCACGTTCGTGAAGCGACTCGAAAGTCTGATGGCCATGCTCGCGCAGGATGCCGACCGCATTGATCACCACATCTATTTCCCTTAGCCGCGGTTTCCACGTTTCGATATCGAAATCCCGCGTATAGTCAGCGGCCATATAGGCAAACCCGTCCGCACTCTCGTGCCGCGGAGAACGTACCGCGCATACGACCCGGTGTCCCGCATCAGCCAGCGCCGCGGCAAGGTGCCTGCCAATGAAGCCGGTGGCGCCTGTTATCAGAATCGTGGACATAGACAGGGTTATATCTTCGCGTGACAATCTGGCTGGGGTTCAAATCACCGAGCTCAGTATCATCGGATACCAGAATCGAGTATGCTTAATCATGGTCCATCCTGTAAAAAGCTGGAACCGGGCAATCCGCAAGGGCTTCGTATCCGGGGCGGTGGCGAGCTTTACCTCCACCATTTCCCTTTCGGTTCTGGGTAAGGCGGAACTGGGGGACTCGGCAGCCCCTATGAACGGACCCAGCCAATGGATCTGGGGGAAGCACGCCCCCTACCAGAATCGATTCACGCTTCGATATACGATCATCGGCTATGTGATCCACCATGCAGCCTCCGTGTTCTGGGCAATCTGGTATGAACGGCTTCGCCAGCGCATCACCTCGACCAAAACCGGCTCAGCCGTGCTGGCTCCCGCTGTCATGACCACCGTTGCGGCCTACGTCGTCGACTTCCACTTCACGCCCAAGCGGCTGACGCCCGGCTTTGAGCGCCGGCTATCACAGCGGTCCCTCCTGATCGTTTATGGAACGTTCGCGCTGGGATTGGCGGCTACCGCCTTGCTGGGCCGTTGGCCGGCGCGCCAGGCACGCACCCGCAAAAAACCGGCTGCCCTTCGCCACCAGCGGCACCAGCGGCATCCTGCCAGCCGTATCCGATAAGCCATGCCCGGCAACGGGCGGCCCTGACGTGCAATCCGTTCGCCCCGTGTCCGTACCTCGGCCTCGTGCCCACTTGCTCATCCTTGAACCCTACCTGACGGATCGGCATGCTGAATGTACGTTATCGCACCGAAAGAGCTCGTTCCAGTTGCCATCATTTGGCTCTGTATCTGTTCCAGCCATTTTCCCTGTCGATACGTCGAGCTGAATCAGCTTCGCTCCGTGAGGGGGCAACTCATCGGGTGCGTAACAGGCGACCCATTTCACATCCAGAGGCATAATGGACTGGTCGCAACTTTTCGGCTTCTCAGTAAACCCGCTCGAGATCATCGTCCGGGGTACGGCTATTTACTGGTTCATTTTTCTGCTGTTCAGATTCATACTTCGACGCGACATCGGGGCAATAGGCATAACGGACGTGATGTTGCTCGTCCTTATCGCGGACGCGGCCAGTAACGGCATGTCCGGCGGTTATGACTCGATTACGGATGGCTGCATCCTCGTTGCCACGCTTGCAGGATGGAACTATATTCTGGACTGGCTGAGCTTTCATTTTCCTGCTGCCCGCCGTGTAATTCAGCCGCCGCCGCTGGCACTCATACGCAATGGCCAATTGCAGCGCAAGACCATGCGCCGCGAATTGATTACCGCGGAAGAGTTGCAGGCAAAGTTGCGGGAACAGGGTGTCGAAAGCATCGATGAAATAAAAATCGCGTATATGGAGGAAAACGGGGAAATCAGTTTATTGCGTTATGATCACGGCGAACCCTCGCAGCAACCGAGCCGGTCTGGAAGTAAAAAAGCCGTGTAGAAACCCGATGCCCTCTGCTCTGAATACAGTTGCAGAAGCCCCCATTACCCTTGGAACCAGCGCCACTACGTGCGATGGCGCACCGAAAGGAAATCATCCACCGCCGTATGATCTCGCGTCAATCGGCAATTCGATCAGGAGAGCTATCATGAAATTCCACTTATCAGTGACGTACGCTTCAGGGGTTGCCGCGTGTGCGCTATTCTTGGGAACAGGTGGAATACAGGCACAGGTTACACCCGGACCAGGCGGCGTGCCGGCCGGCCCCAATCCCATCGTGGGAACACCCCCGACCCCCTCGCAGGGAGGCTCGACATCGGGCCAGCCTCTGCCGGGCCAGGCTGGTCAAGGCAGTTCCATCATCGGGCAGCCTGTGCCGGGCCAAAGCAAACCTGTCCAGCCCGTCTATCCGAGCACACCGTCCACGGGGGGAAGCGATCCGATTAAAGACAGGCTGGACAGAGCGAACAAGGAAGCCGCAGACCTGAATCGGGACGGACTCATCAGCCCGGAAGAAGCGACGCGCATGCCGCCGGGTACACCTCTCCCAAGGTAGCTGAGATAGCCATACAGTCGGCTCAGTCGGGGCG
>CAZYYR010000137.1:0-2576 GCA_964651465.1 uncultured Nitrosospira sp. | reverse complement strand
TAATAGACCCAGACCAACACGACGACGAGAGAACCCGCGGCGCCGAATCCGGAACTGATCGCACTTTTCCCGATATACATCGCAATCAGAAACTTGCCAACAGCAAAAAGTAGCGCGGTGACGATGGCGCCGGCCCAGACGTCGTGCCAGCTCATTCTGACGCGGGGCATGAATTTATAAAGCATGGCAAATACCACGGAGGCAAGAATGAAGCTTAGAATGAAATTCAGCCCATCCGCCAGTAGCGCCATATCGGAAAACACCGAGCCCCACCATTTCCCCATCGCAGCCATGGCAGCGCTGAACACGAGCGATACCATCATCAGGAAACCCATGCCCAGTATGATTCCGAACGACAATAGCCGTGATCTGATCAACGCCCAGATTCCGCTATTTCTGGTTTCGCGCGGAGCCTGCCATATGCGGTCGAACGCGCCCTGAAGTTCGTTGAATACCGTGGTCGCACCGATCAGCAGGAAGATCGTTCCAATAAGTGTCCCCAGAATACCTTCTTCGGGTTTGCTCACGCTCGCAAGCAATGCTTCTATTGCCTGCGCCCCTTCGGCGCCCATAAGACCCTGCAGCTGTCCAAAAACCTCTCCACGGACCGCCTCTTCCCCGAAGGCAAGTCCCGCCGTCGTGATGACGATCAACAGGAGCGGTGCAATGGAAAAGAGCGTGTAGTAAGCAAGGGCAGCACCCATGCTGGCTGCATCATCGTCCATCCATGCAGAAAATGATTCCTTGACGAGAGTCCAGATGCGCTTCATCTTCCTTTTCGCCGTCGAATAATGCTTGCCTGACAACACCTGGGCCCGCATCTCCATCAAACATACCCTGAAACATACGCTGCTGACGGTGCGGCGTATGTGCGCCGGTGCACAAGCCCAGCGCACATGGGCAAATAGTGGAATCGGGACCTTCTTTCGGAACTGCCCGGCTATATCTTTCCTGCGCTTCCATCGCGAGGGATATAAATCTGATAAGCCGGGTTGGGCGTCATGTTTGACGATTCGACAGATTTGAAGTTATCGAGAATGTACTGATGGATCAGAGGATGGGTATGGCGAAACCGCAATTCATCCCGCCCATCCAGGGCCAGGTCGTAGACAAAGACAAAGCCGGGACGAGCCGATTTGATGCGTTCGATTTCTTTTCGCTGCGCTTCCTCTTTCTGTGGATGCAAGGCGTAGATCGCCCACATGGGCGATTTTCTCTCAAGCAGGGAATAGGCACCCGGCCATAGCGGCGTCACGACAAAACTGCGGCCATTCGGGGCATACTCATTGGCCAGGGCCCGTAGCAAACCTACCGTCGCGGCGGTATCGGGAGGAACATGAAGCACATCTCCCGAAACCTCGATTTCGACACACGCATTATCGAGCCTGCATTGCCAGCCTGGATGGGAAGCATGCGCCACCCAGAGGCTCGCTCCGCACAGCAGCAGCGCGGCAGGCCACTTGACCTTCGGCGGCTGTACTCCGAATAGGGCAAGACTCCCGATCAGGAAGGGAAAGATCCCTTGAGCGAGATGCCCGACATCTGCCCGCGAATAGGCATAGTGGGCGTAGGGCAGCGCCAGGAAGGCCGAGGCAGTGAGCGCCGGTGAAATGGCGTACACCGATGAAGTGGCGCATTTGGCCAGCCTTTGTCGGAAAGCCCATGCCATGGCAGCCAGTCCGAAAATGACGACAGCGATGAAGAACAATCCAATCAATCCTTCCCGCAGCGCGTCACCCATGCGCAGCGGAGTGAACGTCACCTTCCACGGCCATGGAACGGGCAGGGGAAGATTGGTTGCCTTCCGCTCGAACAAAAAATGGATGGTTTCCCAGAAAGCTGAAGCGAACCCGGGCAGTAATAACATCATCAACAGAATGGGGGTGAAACCAGTCACCACGCCGGCAATCCACGATGCAAACCCGCGGAAAAAACCGGGACCCCCCCGACTCCCCAGCGCGAGCCAGGCGATGACGCCAAGGCTGCCCATCCCGCCATACACGCCGTGATTGCGGCCGAACACTGCAACGAGCCCTACGCACACACCGGTGAGAAAATACCGCAGTCCCGTTGGATTTTTGACCAGAAAGGTCAGCACGCCAATCAGCAGGATCGACAAGGAAATATCGAACAGTTTGTGGCGCGGAAACATCCACGCAGCTAACACTACGGCTGACAGCACCGTATACGCAAGACCGCGGCTTGCTGGATTCTGGCCTATCAGCACGAGAGCCGCGAACAGCCCGATCACCTGAAAAACCGCCACAGCCCGGCGTAGCGCCATGATACCGTTGTCATCCGACAGGTTCATGAACGCTGCGGACCAATAGTAACGGCCCGGATCATACGACATGAAATCGCGGACGGGCACCTCGCCGAGCATTACTCGCTGAGCGCCATACCAGAGGTAACCCTCATCCCACAGATTGAGCCCCTTATGCCCTTGCCATAGAAAAAGGGCGAATACAATGACGCTCGCCAGCACAAGCGCCCTCCGTACTGTCGGTGGAGGCAGCATGCTTTTCCGGGAGTTGCTCTGCATGGGCTGCGGCGAGGAGGATTAAGGTGATTAAGGA
>CAZYYR010000136.1:0-6759 GCA_964651465.1 uncultured Nitrosospira sp. | reverse complement strand
CTCGGGAAGCAGGAAGCCTGCCATGATCCGGTCCAGCAACAATGCGGCCTCATGAAGCGGGCCCACCAGCAAACCATGATAGACCCAGCGCGGATCGTAAGTGCGGGCCTCTCCCATCTCGACACCGGTCAGGTCTTCATGCGACCGGGTCAGCCGGACACGATCGAGCTCCAGAGGGCGAAGGACCAGGCGCTGCAGCGCAGCCTCCAGCGCTTCGCCGGTCATGCGCTCGATGAGGCGGCGCGCATACAGATAGCCGATGTTGGAATACGCCCAGCTGCTGCCCGGAAGATAACGCAGTCGTCCTGCATCCGTACGCTCCAGCATTTCTTCATCGGACCAGGGCGCATCTCCCCGCTTGACTGCCGTGTGATAGTCAGGCAGTTGTCCGTAGTCCGGCAGTCCCGCCTCATGACGCAACAGTTGCCGAAGGGTGAACGGCTGGTTTTCGAGGATCCGGTCCAGCGACAGCAGTTCGTCCCGCACCAGCACGAGTGCTGCAGTGGCAATCACCGTTTTGGTGAAGCTCCACCAGGGCACGATAACAGCTTCGCCGGGCCGGGAAATTACCTTGCCGTTCTGAACGAGTGCAGTGAGCATGGATCATGGACGAAATTCATCGGGCGATACCCCCGCCTGGGAACCGGCATCGTTCCAGCTTCTCCTGGCCGCTCCCCCAGCAATCCCGCCAGATCGAATGGAGCACGTATCTCAATCGGTCAACAGATTCACCGGCACTTCCAATATGCGTCCGAGGGCGGACAGCACCACGATCGACCCTGTCCTTTTCCTGCTCTCTATCTGGCTGAGAAACGCCTTGCTGATTCCCGCCCCCTCAGCCAGCGTCCGTTGCGTCAGACCACGATATTTTCTCCATGCCTTGACTGGATGGGCGCCTTCGAGAATGGCCTTGGCCACCGGATCGGGGACAAGGGGATCATCGCCGGCCGCCCCAACCTGCTCGCCTGGCACGGCATCGCCCACGCCTCCGTATGCTCGCACCAGGCGCTCAAATAATTCGATGGGGATGATCGCGTATTCCCGTTTACCATCCCGCACGATGAACTGGACATCACTCATTTACGTGCACCTCGATACGAATTCATTGCCGATAGGATGGCCACAATACGACGTGCATCCAGTCCATGGCTCTTACCGGTCCCTGCAGGATGATGATCTTTCAACTCCTGACGACCTGCCATTCGATGCAAGTGCGTCCTTTACGAATGCTCGGACAGGCGCAGTTGCGCGAGCGTGGAAGAGTCCGGTTTTCCGCCGAAGTATTTTCTCAGGCAATCGCTGAAGATGGCGTTATCGGGCGCCACCTGGGCAAAGAGGGTCATCGAGGATCGGAACTTGATACAGTCGGGATAATCGAAGATGTCCTCGATCGAGCGCTTGTAAATGTCCGCGACCAGGCGGCTGCATACGCGCAGCCTGGGGCCGAGGACAGGATGGTTCAGGTACGCGATGGCTTCGCCACGCGACGAGATCGCGTAAGTCAGCGCCATCGGGCTGTGACCAAGCCCGCCGATCTGCGGAAAAACAAACCACATCCAGTGACTTCGCTTCCTGCCCTCCACCAGTTCACGGAGAACCTCGTCGAATACGGGCTGCTGCGCATCCACGAAGCGCTGCAGGTTGTACGGATCGTTCATTTCCACCTCCCTGACCACACCAGAGCATGGGACCGCGACTCATCGGCGGGTTGCCGACTGTTCCGTAAAAAAACAACAATGTGACATATTGTGGCACAGTCGCCAAAAGGATCAATTTCATTTTTCGCCAACGTCTCATTTTTTTGCTGCCGGGCCCGCGAAAGTATTGACCTTTGCATGTTTCCTCGCTGCATTCATGGTTTATAATCCTGCCTGCTCCCGAATATATCCAGTGCGCGAGGCAGGCTGAGCAGAGGCAGCGTCTCGTGCCGCAGCACTGAAGCCCGTGCCGGCCAGTTTTTTTCCAACGACCAGCCGCCTGAAACATCCGCATGACCCTCCAGGAGACCGGATGTATCTGATGCTACTGTTTTTCGGGTCCAAAGCAGCTGCATCCGGGCTGTTACGGCCCATTTCCTCATGACCTGGTCCAATTATCTTCCCGCATGGCCGCTGGCGGTCAGTCCGGCCTTATGGCTCGCGCTCACTCTGGTCATCGCCGTACTGGTAGGCGAAGTGCTCGTACGCCAGTTGAGGTTGCCGCGCATCGTGGGCTACATCGGGATCGGCGTGCTGCTCGGTCCTGGCGGATTCGGCCTGATCCCGCAATTGCCCATCGCCGAATGGAGGCTGGTGGTGGACCTCGCGCTGGGCATTCTTCTGTTCGAGCTGGGCAGCAAGGTCAACCTGCGCTGGCTGAAAGCCAATCCCTGGATTGCCGCTACCAGCCTGCTGGAGTCCGCAGCCACATTTGCCGTCGTCTTCTGGCTGCTGACATGGTTCGATGTGCCGGGCGTCGCGGCAGCGGTCGTCGCAACCATCGTCATCGCCACCTCTCCCGCCATCGTGGTGCGCACGGTGACGGAATCGCGCGCCCAGGGCCAGGTAACCGACCGGCTGTTGCTCATGACCGCGCTCAACTGCATCTACGCCGTCATATCCCATAAGCTGGCCATTTCGGTCATGCACGGCCAGGCCGGAACCGACATCACCCACACGCTGGTAGCCCCGCTCTACCTGCTCGGCGGCTCCGCACTGCTGGCATGGCTCTTCGGATTCACCTTCGAACGCATCCATCACTATCTGGGACGGCATGAAGAAACATTTTCCTTCGTCCTGTTCGGCATGATCGCCTTTGCGACGATCATGGCTTCGACACTCAAGCTCAGCCCGATCCTGGTTCTTCTGGCCGCCGGCCTGATCACGCGCTATCAGCGCAGGCGGCCTCGTACGTTTCCACCTCACTTCGGCTCGGCTGGCGCCGTCCTGGTCGTGCTGATGTTCATCGCCAACGGTCTTGCGGGCGACCTCGGGGGATTGCGCCACTACCTGCTGCTGGTGATATTGCTCATCGTCGTACGCTCCACCGCCAAGCTCGCATCCGTGCTGGCACTGGCGCATCACAGCGGCCTCGGCCTGCGCCAGGGCGTGGCGCTGGGAGTTGCACTGGTCCCGATGTCCAGCGTCGCCCTGCTGCTTACGCTGGACACGAGCGTGGATTTCCCCGCCTTCAGCTCCGGGCTGGGACTGGTGCTGATGAGCTGGATCGTGATACTTGAACTTGCCGGACCCATCCTGGTGCAGGCTGCGCTGCGGAGAGCGGGAGAGACCCTGGATACGAAATCATGAGCCTGATGCCCTTTGCAGCCTCCCGTCCCCTGAGCATCGGGGTGGAGCTCGAGTTGCAGCTGCTCAGCTGCAATGACTACAACCTGGCGTCTTCGGCTCCGGACATATTGCGGCGCGTAGCGAAATGCCCGCACCCCGGTGAAATAAAGCCGGAAATGACGCGCAGCATGATCGAGATCAACACCTCGGTGCAGCAAGAGTATGCCGGACTGGTGAAAGAGCTGCGCGCGCTGCGCAAGGTGGTGGCCAATGCCGGAAACTTCCTGAACGTGGCGGTAGCAGGCGGAGGCACCCATCCGTTCCAGCACTGGAGCGACCAGAAGATCTACGATGCACCCCGTTTTCTTTACCTGTCCGAGTTGTACGGCTACCTGGCGAAGCAGTTCACGATATTCGGACAGCACGTCCATATCGGCTGTCCCGGCCCGGATGAGGCGCTCCACCTGATGCACATGCTGTCGCGCTATATCTCGCACTTCATCGCGCTTTCAGCCAGTTCTCCTTTCGTGCAGGGGCACGATACAGGCTTTGCTTCCGCGCGCCTGAACTCAGTCTATTCCTTCCCGCTGAGCGGCCGGGCGCCGTTCGTCGTGCGCTGGAACGACTTCGAGCTTTTCTTCGGGAAAATGACCGATACCGGCGTGGTCGAGTCGATGAAGGATTTCTACTGGGACATCCGGCCCAAGCCTGAATTCGGGACGATCGAAGTGCGGGTATGCGATACGCCGCTTACGGTCGAAATCGCGGCTGCCATCGCCTGCTATATCCAGACCGTCTCCCGCTATATCATGGTGGAGCAGCGCACCCCTCCCGGGGAGGACGACTACCTGGTCTACACCTTCAACCGGTTCCAGGCCTGCCGTTTCGGGCTCGAAGGTGTCTTCGTCGATCCCCTCACGCATGAGCGGCGCACCATACGGGAAGATATCAGCGCCATGCTGAGCCGCATCTCCGATCACGCGCAGGAGCTGGGGGCGCTGGAAGCGCTGGAACGCATCCGTGAAATACTCATTGCGGGCAACGGGGCAAGCTGGCTGCGCAAAGCCTACGCCCACGAGCACAACCTTGCCGACGTCATGCAGTTGCAGGCGGGGCTGTGGATGGGCGGCTGAAAAACCTGCCATCCCACTTTCCTCTCATATCTGCGCCCATTCGATCGGGACAACCCGTGCAACGCGGAAATCAGGAAGGTCTGGAATTTTCATCCGGCGGCAGCGTATAATCGCCTGCGCATATCCCATGGCCATAGCGGCACGATATGCCCTGCGCTTCGCGCCTTGCCTCACGCTTTTTTATACAGCAATGCGCGCGCGAAACACGTATCGACAGGCCCTATATGTGACCAAGGACACGGCGGAATTTAAACAACCTGATTATTCTTGGATATATCGCCATGCTCCCGCCCTGACTTAGATGTCGCGCCCGCTACGTATCGGACTGTCACCTCGCATCCTGCATCAACCACCTGCGGAACTGGGCTTTCGCAAGAAAACCCTGCAATACCTCGAGCAGACCGTCGCCCACTGGATCATGCGCCGCCGCGCCCTGGTGTTCATGCTGCCCGCCATCGAGTCGGGCCGGGTGGTGCGGTCCAGCGTGCGCATCAGCGATTACGTCAAGGAAATCGACGGACTGGTGCTCCAAGGGGGCGCCGACGTCAGCCCGGTCTCCTACGGGGAGACCCCGGGCCGACCGGAATGGTCCGGGGACCGCGTGCGCGACCTGTACGAGATGGAACTTTTCTGGGAGTGTGTCGTACAGGGGAAACCCGTACTTGGCATCTGTCGCGGCCTGCAGCTCATCAACGTGGCGCTGGGCGGCAGCCTCTACCAGGATATCGCCACCGACCGGCCGGAATGCATCGCGCATGTCGATGCCACGCTCTATGATCAGCATCGCCATCCAGTCCTGATCGAAAAAAACTCCCGGTTGGCGGCATTGTACGGAAGCGAACACCAGCACCTGGTCAACAGCATTCACCACCAGGCGATCAAGCAACTCGGGCGGGATTCGGAAGTCGAGGCGGTATCGGAGTCCGACGGCATCATCGAAGCCATCCGCATGCGCAGCGAGAGCTACGTGATCGGATTCCAGTGGCACCCAGAATTTCACGGCCTGGCCAGCGACCTGCTCGACTCGGGACCCATACTCGATGATTTCCTGGCTGCGGCCAAAAGGCAGCGGGAATGAACTCATCGAACATGGCAGGAATGGCTAAATCGGGGCCGGGATCAGCCAGTCCATGGCCGGCCGGCTTCCACGATCCTGCGAGGCGCGAAACGATGCCACGCACCGGTAGCAAATCATGTGCAAGTCTGATAGCCTAGCTGTCATGAATGAACCGATGCGAACGAGCCTCGTCCCCCCTGACGGCCACCGGAAGGTGTTGCTGCATTCCTGCTGCGCGCCTTGTTCGGGAGAAGTGATGGAGGCGATGCTGGCTTCCGGCATCGATTACACAATCTTCTTCTACAACCCGAACATCCATCCGGAGCGGGAATACCTCCTGCGGAAGGAAGAGAACGTAAGATTTGCGGAAAAGCACGGCGTCGAATTCGTGGATGCCGACTACGACAAGGAAAACTGGTTCGACCGCGCCAAGGGCATGGAATGGGAGCCGGAACGCGGCATTCGATGCACGATGTGTTTCGATATGCGTTTCGAGCGCACAGCATTGTATGCGTTCGAGAATGGTTTTTCCGTGATGACGAGTTCCCTCGGCATCTCTCGCTGGAAGAACATGGAGCAGATCAACGACTGCGGCCGGCGCGCCGCAGGACGGTACGAAGGATTGACCTACTGGGATTACAACTGGAGAAAGGAAGGCGGCTCGGCGCGCATGATTGAAATCAGCAAGCGCGAGGAGTTCTACCAGCAGGAATATTGTGGCTGCGTGTATTCCCTCCGTGATACCAACCGGCATCGCAGAAGCCAGGGACGCCCCCTGATCGAACTGGGCACGCGGTTCTATCAGTTCCCTTCCTCCAAAAAAGAAGAGACGCCCGGGTAGCTTGCAAATCAGGGCCTGCCGGTATCTGTTTCTCCCATCCGCGGCCACCCTTCCCCCGCCTTCTATGCGTGACGGGAAAAAGACGCAATTCAGCCCTGTGCCTGGTACTCCCCCCTGTGGCCCCCTGCGCCCTCTGTCTCCTGTACCCCTTGTAGCTTTTAGCTTTGCCCTCTGCGTCCCGCGTTCTTTCCCACATTTTTCATTGAATGCGGTCACGTCACACAGCGTATTCAAGGGCTACACAGAAGGAAGAAAGGGCTACACGGCACGTCAGCCCGATTACGTCCCCACGATTCACAGCGGCCACGGCAATGAGAGTCGCGCCGATGATCCGACCCGGCAGTCAACCCGCCCGCATCGCAGGTTGTGCCTCCGCGGCCTGCCGGGTGATGAATGCCTTGACCGCATCGGCATCCGCGTTCATTACCACATAGCGCTGCGGCAGGCTTTCGATATTCTCGT
>CAZYYR010000135.1:0-6886 GCA_964651465.1 uncultured Nitrosospira sp. | reverse complement strand
AAGCGCATAAAGACGACGGCTGCAACAACGCTGGATGGGACCAGCATAGAGTTGCATGCGAACATCGAACTCCCGCAGGACACCGATCAGGTAAGGGAAAACGGAGCCATCGGCATCGGGTTGTTCCGAAGCGAGTTTCTTTTTCTCAACCGGGACAGTTTGCCGGATGAGGACGAGCAGTTTGAGGCCTATCGCACCGTGGCGCGAAAAATGCGGGGAATGCCGGTGACGATACGGACGTTCGATCTGGGTGCCGACAAGAACCTGGACAGTGCAAAGCGGGTGGCAGCGAACCCGGCGCTGGGATTGCGCGCCATCCGGCTCAGTCTGGCGGAGCCGCAGATGTTCAATACCCAATTGCGTGCAATCCTGCGCGCCTCACGTTATGGCCAGGTTCGGATATTGGTGCCGATGTTGTCCAGCGTATCGGAGATCACGCAGACGCTGCATCTGATCGAAGGCGCGAAACAAAGCTTGCGGGCCGATAAAATCCCTTTCGATGAAAAAATACCGGTGGGAGGGATGATAGAAATCCCCGCTGCCGCCCTCTGCCTCGATATTTTCATGCGCAAGCTGGATTTCCTGTCGATCGGTACCAATGATCTGATCCAGTATACCCTTGCCATCGACCGTGCAGACGATGCTGTCGCTCATCTCTATGATTCGCTGCATCCGGCAGTGCTGAGGCTGGTGGCGCACATTATCCGCAGTGCCAATCGCACAGGCGTACCCGTGTCGATTTGTGGCGAAATGGCGGGCGACATCCTGTTTACCCGCCTGCTACTGGGCTTCGGCCTGAGGTTGTTCTCCATGCATCCAGCCCAGCTGTTGACAGTAAAGCGAGAGGTACTGAGGAGTAATCTGCCTGATATCGTTCCGTTCGCGCAGAAGATCGTGAAATCCGACGATCCCGACAGGATTCATGCATTGTTAGCGAAGCTCAACAGTTAAGCAACCGATCAAAAATTGACTGAATGCTGAGCAGCTGTCTTTCCGAATCGGCGATCGCACAGGATAAGATTCCCGCGCAGAGATTCTGCCCGCTTCCCGGTCGCATGCACCGTAGATATATCCCTGAGTCGCTTTGCACTTGGCTTTTATGGGGCCTGTTTGACTATAATGATTGGTTATGACTCAGCGCATGCCTCCGCCAGCGCACGCCTCGGCCGTGAGGTGCCGCAGAAACCTGAGCTGCTCCATTGGAGGTGCTGATCACGTCAACGATGACAGCGATATTTTCTGAAGATCATCTACTTTAATGCAAGACTCCAATTCAATCGGCATCGTTACTCCCCAGGTCGCGCGTTTCGACACGCCTCTGCAATTGAAGAGTGGGGCAATGCTCGACAGTTACGAACTGGTATATGAAACCTACGGGGAGCTGAACGCGGCCGGAACCAACGCGGTGCTGATCTGCCACGCACTTTCGGGCAACCATCATGTTGCAGGTTTCTACTCGGATAGTCCCAAGAGCGGCGGGTGGTGGAACAATATGATCGGCGTCGGAAAATCCATCGATACCCAGAAGTTCTTCGTAATAGGAGTGAATAATCTGGGTGGATGCCATGGCTCCACCGGGCCAGCCAGTATCAACGCAAAAACCGGAAAGTGCTTTGGAGCCGATTTTCCGGTGGTAACGGTGGAAGATTGGGTAAGGACACAGGCCCGGCTGGCGGACTATCTGGGCATAGATCAGTTTGCTGCCATAGGCGGCGGCAGCCTCGGTGGCATGCAGGCCCTGCAATGGACGCTCGATTATCCGGAGCGGGTGCGCCATGCGCTGGTCGTTGCCGCTGCCGCGAAACTGACCGCGCAGAACATCGCATTCAACGACGTCGCCCGCCAGGCTATCATTACCGATCCGGACTTTAACGGCGGTGATTACTATTCGCACAACGTAGTGCCGCGCAGAGGTCTGCGGCTCGCCCGCATGCTGGGGCATATTACCTATCTATCCGATGATTCGATGGCGGCGAAGTTCGGCCGGGAATTGCGCAACGGGACGCTCGCATTCGGCTATGACGTGGAATTCGAAATCGAATCATACCTGCGTTACCAGGGGGATAAATTTGCGGATCAGTTCGATGCCAACACCTATTTGCTGATGACCAAGGCACTGGATTACTTCGACCCTGCCTACTCGCACAACGGCGATCTGAGTGCGGCAGTTCAGGCGGCCATCGCGAATTTCCTGGTGCTCTCGTTCACCACCGATTGGCGTTTTTCGCCCGAACGTTCGCGCGCCATCGTGAGAGCATTGCTCGACAATGAATTGAACGTCAGCTACGCTGAAATCACCTCGAGTCACGGCCATGATTCCTTCCTGATGGAAGACCGGCATTATCACAAGCTGGTGCGAGCGTACATGGACAACATTGCTGTCTAGAAACAGCACGGAATTCCACGATGTGACCAACATGACTACTATCCCATCCATTGCCTCCCGGCCGGATTTCGACGTTATCGCCGCATGGGTTAAGCCAGGCGCGAAAATACTCGACCTGGGATGCGGAGACGGCTCGCTCATGCGTTTCCTGCGCGAAACGCGCGAGGTCCGGGGCTATGGGGTTGAGATCGATGATAACAACGTTCTGGCCTGCTTCAGCAACGGAGTGAATGTCATCCAGAGCGACCTGGAGTCGGGATTGCAAAGCTTCGAATCCGGATCGTTCGATTACGTCGTGCTTTCGCAAACGTTGCAGGCGGTCAAAAATACAGAGCGGATCGTCAGGGAGATGCTGCGGGTCAGCAAGGAGGGCATCGTGTCATTTCCGAATTTCGGGTACTGGAAGAACCGCCTGCAGGTATTACGCGGTCACATGCCGGTTTCCGAGGCGCTGCCTTACCAATGGTTCGATACGCCCAACGTTCATAACTGCACATTGGAGGATTTCGAAGAATTCTGCAGCCAGCATGGCGCGCGTATTCTCGAGCGCAGGGTCATGAGTGGAAATCACCAGATCACCTTCATGCCCGACCTCCTCGGGATGCTGGCGTTTTACCGGTTTGAACAGCAGAAATAGTTTATTTCCGCTGCATCGAAGGATCGGTATTCTCAAATTGCGCGCGCCCGGCCAGCCAGACCAGTACCAGGACAGGCAGGCCCAGTAAAGCCGTACCCGTAAAGAAGCTGGCATAACCGTAGGCGTCGACATAGTCGCCGCTGAAACCGGCGATGAATTTGGGCAACAGCAGCATCACGGAACTGAATAGCGCATATTGCGTCGCGGAATAGGCCGAATTGGTCAGGCTGGAGAGGTAGGCGATGAAAGCCGAAGAAGCGATCCCGGCCGAGAGATTGTCCGCGGAGATGGTGAATATCAATCCGGTCAGATCATGTCCGCGGCCCGCCAGCCAGACAAAAAGCAGATTGGTGGCCGCTGATAATGCCGCCCCCAGAAAAAGCGTGCGCATGATACCGATCCTGGCGGTGAGCACTCCACCGATGGCCGCACCGGCGATAGTCATGATGACGCCATACACCTTGGAGACGGTTGCCACCTCATCCTTGGTGTAGCCCATGTCCACGTAAAAAGGATTGCTCATTACTCCCATTACCACATCCGAAATGCGGTAAACCGCGATCAAGGCAAGGATCAGCACTGCATTCCCGCCATTACGCACGATGAAATCACGAAATGGCGCTACCATTGCACCATACAGCCAGGCTGCGGCCTGCTTTATTCTCGAGCTTACCCGCCAATGTTCGATGGCTGCCCGGGCGCGACCCTCGTTTTCCGAGATCAGGTTAGCGACGGATACATCGGGTTCGCGAATGATGAGCGTCGTGAGAATACCCGCGGCCATGCAGGCAGCCATGATGAGATAGGCAAAGCGCCACGGCGCATAGTCGTACGTGACTTCCGAAGGATCCACCGCTGCGGCGATCCACAAGGCCCCCGCTGATGCCAGGATCATTGCGATCCGGTAACCGGCCTGATAGGTTGCAGCCATGGCACCCTGAAGCCGCGGCGCCACGGCTTCGATGCGATAGGCGTCGAGCGCGATATCCTGAGTGGCTGAGGCGAAAGCCACGGCGAGGGCAAAAAAAACCGTACGCGCCAGATCCTCACGGGGATCGGTGGTAGCGACCCCGACCAGGGCGAGGGCGATGATGATCTGTGACAGCAAGAGCCACGCGCGCCGCCGGCCCAGCAAGCGTGTCAGCAATGGCAGCGGCACGCGATCCACCAGAGGGGACCACATCCATTTGAAGCCATAGGCGAGACCGATCCAACTCAAGTGGCCGATGGTGGACCGGTCGATTCCCGCTTCCCGCAACCAGAAGGAAAGCGTGCCCATTATAAGCAGGAGGGGCAAGCCTGCCGAAAAGCCGAGCGACAGCATGCCCAGCACCCTGGGGTGCAGGTAAATGCGAAATGCGTGCAGCCAGCCTGACAGGGCAACGGGCATCATGTCGGACCTGTCAGGCGGAGACTGCGTTGTCCCTGGAATCGCATGAATGCAGGAAGATGGGGCGGCCGGAGTAACGACTGATGGGCATTCACGGAACCGGTAGCACGCTCATGCAAGACGGCAGGCGGGCTGCGAGGATAAAGCCCGGATCGAAAAAATCATGGACATGGGGGCAAACCGCCAGACCCTTCGATACTTCCCAGATCATAGTCGTAGTCGATGATGAGTGGCGCATGATCCGAGAAGCGCTCTGCCTTGTAAATCGAGACGGCGGTGGCATGGGCAGCAACCCCGGGGGTGGCTACCTGATAATCGATACGCCACCCCACATTCTTCGCCCAGGCCTGTCCGCGGTTGGACCACCATGTGTACTGATCCGGTTCGAGGTTGACCTGGCGGAATACATCGACGAAGCCGAGCTCCTGAAAGACGTTCGTAAGCCATGTACGTTCTTCGGGCAGAAATCCGGAATTTTTCTGGTTCGAGCGCCAGTTTTTCAGGTCGATTTCCTGGTGTGCAATATTCCAGTCGCCGCATAGAACAATCTCATTGCCGCAAACCGCCAGTTCTTCGAGCATGGGGAAGAACCGCTCCATGAAGAAGAACTTTGCGGCTTGCCGGTGTTCACCACTGGAACCGGAAGGAAAGTAGATGGATATGATGCTCAGGCGGCCAAAATCGAGGCGCAGATAGCGTCCTTCCGCGTCGATTTCGGGAACGCCCAAGCCTTCGGTAACGCTGTCCGGCTTCAGGCGGGTATAGATGCCGACCCCGCTATAGCCCTTCTTTTCGGCGCAGTGGAAATAGCCGTGATAGCCGTCGGGCGACCTAACCTCGCCAGCCAGATCTCCCATCTGTGCCTTGAGTTCCTGCACGCACACGATGTCGGCTCCCTGGTGCGGGAGCCACTTGAAAAATCCTTTGCCCGCGGCTGACCGCACCCCATTCACGTTAAGCGTTATAATCCGCACGTCCGTTTTTCCAGATAGTCATGGTGATGTCCGATTTCCGGCAGGAATTCATCGAGTTCGCTGTCAGCCGTAATGTGCTGTGCTTTGGGGAATTCAAAACCAAGGCGGGACGAATGTCGCCTTACTTCTTCAATGCAGGCTTGTTCAACGATGGCTATTCCCTTGGAAAGCTCGGGCAATTTTACGCCAAAGCCATCCTCGCTGCCGGGTTTCCGTTTGACATGCTGTTCGGTCCCGCTTACAAGGGCATTCCGCTGGTGAGCGCAATTGCCATTTCACTGGCCGAGTGCGGACATAATCATCCTTTCTGTTTCAACCGCAAGGAAGCCAAGGACCATGGGGAAGGTGGAAGCCTGGTAGGCGCGGCCCTTGCCGGCCGGGTATTGATCGTGGATGACGTAATTTCTGCGGGCATATCGGTGCGTGAATCCGTGGGCTACATTCGGGCATCCGACGCAACGCCGGCCGGGGTTCTCATCGCGCTTGACCGGATGGAGCGCGGCAGCGGCGAACGCTCAGCCACCCAGGAGATTTTTGCTGCCTATGGGATACAGGTGGCCAGCATCGCGAACCTGAACGATATTGTGAAGTATCTGCGGGATAAGCCGGAACTGCGACATCATCTGCAGGCCGTGGAAGGCTACCGTATGCGGTATGGTGCTGCCTCTGATCCAGGAGAATCGCCTTCCGCCGTATGATCGGCATGTTCGCTATTGCTGCGGCCTCACTTTTCCCGGTTCGGGTGAGGGCAAAGCAAGCTCTCCCTCGGTATCGAAGCGGCGTCCGCCGCTGAGCCCTGGTCCGCCCAGCAAGCCGCGCAACTGATAGTCGATCCTCGGACTGGTTTTTGTGTGATCGCTCGAAGCGAACTCGAACACATGACGCAGGATCGCCGTTGCAGGAACCGTGACCGGCACCCTGATCGTCGTTTCCCCAAAGCGCGGAATACTGCCGCGCTCATCGCTCACCCCGCTCGCAAAGCTCATTCCGCGCAAGTCCAGATCGAGCGCGACACCATCGTAATCCAACGGCTGATCGCTATGGTTCTGGATTCTCAGTTGTACCGCAAAGCGTGCCTCCATCCCTTTTCCTTCCAGTGGCTCGAGCCCCGCCACGGAAATTCGCAGCGGGGGCTGGGGCAACAGGGCTGCACACCCGGAAAGGAATAATATCAGCGCTGAGATGAGTGCGGCACGAATCATATATTTTCATCGGTTGAGAATGCAGATCATAGCGCGAATGATTTCATGAATGGGATGTTTTGCCTGTTTTCCTTTCCACGGAAGCGAGAACCTGGAACCATGGGAAGATTTGCTACTTCGAGTTTCGTTGGGATATCATGGCATCGAAGCTGGCCAGACAGTCGCTGCCCGTTTTCTCGGCAACGGGAACGGGGAGAGGAAAGTCCGGGCTCCGCAGAGCAGGATGCCGGTTAATGGCCGGCCGCCGTGAGGCGAGGAACAGGGCCACAGAGACGAGCGTATTGAGTTACGGTGAAA
>CAZYYR010000134.1:4668-6918 GCA_964651465.1 uncultured Nitrosospira sp. | reverse complement strand
GGACGCATCGCCATCCGCTGGACATTGACGGGATTTGTCATTCTTCTGCTGGCCTATCTCGGCAGCAAGTTCGTGCTCGAGGTGATATTGCAGCGCTGACGTCTGGCGAAGATACTTCTCGCCGGAATGGGCTACAGTGGGGAGGGCAAGAGATGGCAGGCCGGTTTAAATCGACCGGATTTTCCGGATTCTGACCATATTATTCGAATAAAGGGTAAAGGTTTCTCTTGGAAGACATGCCGTGGTATGTGCTGCTGGCAGCACTGGCTGTTTTGCTGATTCTGTCCGCGTTTTTCTCCCTCTCCGAAACCAGCATGATGGCAATCAACCGGTATCGGTTGAAGCATCTTGCAAAGGAGGGGCATCCCGGCGCCATACTGACCACTCGCCTATTGTCGAACACCGACCGGTTGCTGGGCGTGATTCTCCTAGGCAACAACCTGCTCAACGCAGCCGCGGCCACCCTGGTGGCAGTGATCGTTTCCCTTTTCTTCAGCCACAGCGACCTGGCCCTGCTTCTGGGAACAGTCGGCGTGACCTTCGCCATCCTGGTATTCAGCGAGATCACTCCCAAGGTCATCGCCGCATCCTATCCGGAGCGCATTGCGCTCGCTTCAAGCTACGTGCTGGCGCCCCTGCTGAGAATTTTTTACCCCCTGGTATGGTTCATCAACCTTTTCGTGAAGGCGCTGCTCGTCATCCTGCGCCTGAAGCCCAGGACAGAAGATACCGCGCATAAAATCAGCCTCGAAGAACTCAAGACCCTGGTGCTGGAAGCAGGGCACTTCATCCGGAAAAAACATCAAAGCATGTTGCTCAATCTCTTCGAACTGGAGAACGTCACAGTTGACGACGTCATGGTCCCTCGCGGCCAGATAGAGGCCATCGATCTCGATGCCGATGATGACAGCATACAGGATCAGCTGCTTACCTGCTATCACACACGCATGCCAGTCTATCGGGGAACCCTGGATAATGTAGCCGGCGTCATTCACGTGCGAAGGGTGCTCAACCAGATGCGAAGCGATGAAATTACCGCCGCGACACTGGTGAAAATCATGCGCGAGCCCTACTTCATTCCCTCCGGCACCCCGTTATTCTCACAGCTGCAATTGTTTCAGGAAAACCGTGAGCGGATGGGGCTCATTGTCGATGAATATGGCGAATGGATGGGTCTGGTGACACTCGAGGATATTGTCGAGGAAATCATCGGCGAATTCACCACACACGCGCCTTCCCAGGCGGGCTTGTTGCTGAAACAGGAAGACGGCAGCGTGCTCGTGGAAGGCAGCAGCCTGCTGCGGGACCTTAACCGCAAGCTGGGCTGGACCTTGCCTCTGGGGGGGCCGAAGACGTTGAACGGGCTTATCCTGGAGCACTTCCAGGATATTCCCGAAGCCGGTACCGGCGTGAAAATCGCCGGCTATCCGATGGAGATCGTCCAGACGCAGGATCGGATCGTCAAGGTCGTGCGTATTTTTCCCGCGCTAGTGCGTCCCGAGGAGCAATCGCCTGATTCGTACGCGGAATCGTAGGTGCCGGTGCTCCGATCGAGATGACATTCCTCGACCTTTTGCAAGGTTCACCCGCTTTCTTCATCTCGTTCTGCTCGCTTATCGGCCTGACAGCGGGCAGTTTTCTGAACGTGGTCATCCATCGCCTGCCCCAAATGCTGGAACGCGAGTGGCGCCGGCAATGCGCGGATTTGCAGGACCAGCCGCTGGACCCGGCGCCGATTCTCGCCCCCGTTCCGGCCTATAACCTCATGGTGCCGCGTTCCGCCTGTCCTCATTGCGGTCATGGCATAAGCGCGCTGGAAAACATCCCGTTCATCAGTTATGTTCTGCTGAAGGGCCGCTGCTCCCAGTGCCGTTCGCCCATTTCCATGCGTTATCCCATTGTGGAAGTTCTCACAGGCTTTCTGAGCGGTTTTATCGCCTGGCATTTCGGTTATGGCATTACCGCACTCGCCGCGCTGATCTTTGCATGGGCAATGGTTGCGCTGGCATGCATCGACCTGGAGACGCAACTGCTTCCCGACGTCATCACCATGCCGCTGCTGTGGGGAGGATTACTGGTCAACCTGGAGGGCGTTTTCACCGATATCCGTTCCGCAGTCATCGGCGCTGCTGCGGGCTACCTGATGCTGTGGTGCGTTTACCGGGGCTACAAGCTGGTTACAGGGCGGGAAGGGATGGGCTATGGCGATTTCAAGCTTCTTGCGGCCATCGGTGCGTGGCTTGGATGGCA
>CAZYYR010000134.1:0-4568 GCA_964651465.1 uncultured Nitrosospira sp. | reverse complement strand
TGATTGCGCATGAACTCACCCGTCCACGCGGCGGCGCCATGGCCGCCATTCATCGAACCTTCGGCAACGGATTCATGACCGGGGACGGGTCGCTGGACAGGAAAAAAATGCGTACCCTGGTATTTTCCGATGATGAGGCTCGCGATGAACTTGAATCCATTCTCCATCCGCTGATACGGGATGAGGTGAGCCGCCGGCTGGCATTTTTTTCTCATCCCTATATCATCATAGGGGTACCGCTGTTGCTGGAAACCGATGCCTACCGGGAGCTGATCCAGCGCGTTCTGGTGGTGGATTGCAGCGAGCGTAAACAGGTTGTTCGTGCGATGGCGCGAGGCGGACTGGATGAGCAGACCGTTCGCGCCATTATGGCGGCACAGCTTCCGCGCAGCGAGCGGTTGCGAAATGCGGACGACGTGATCGTCAATGACGATACCATGCCAGAACTGCAGCGGCAGGTGGAAGCGCTGCACGGCAAATACCTCGAATTGAGCAGCAGAACTTGACGCATGCGACGCCTGCACGTTTATCGGAGATTCATTTGACTGTAAAATAACATCTTATGGCGCATTATCATGCATACTTGGTCTTTTATCACTTTGGCGTACTGACGTGATCTGCTACGAACATCCCCTCAACGAACGCATTCGCACGCTGCTGCGACTCGAGGACCTGTTTGATAAAGTGAATTTCTTTTCTGCAAAAGAGGATGCTTTCGATCACCATGCGGCACTTGTCACCTTGTTCGAGATTCTCGATGTCACCAGCCGCGCCGATATGAAATCGGATTTGCTGCAGGAACTGGAGCGTCAGAAGCAGGCGCTGGAAACCATGCGCCGAAGCCCGGATGTTTCCGAAGGCGCGCTGAACCAGGTCCTCAGCAATATCCAGATCGCCTCTCACGATATGCTCAACATGCCGGGGAAAATCGGAGACCAGACACGCGAAAATGAATGGCTCATGAGCATCAAGCAGCGCGCCGGAATACAGGGTGGGGTATGCGAATTCGATGTCCCTTCCTATCACTACTGGCTGCATCGGAACTCGCAGGAGCGCCGTGAAGATCTCAGCGAATGGCTGGCTCCGTTCATGCCGATCGAGCGAAGTTTCAACGTCGTGCTGCACCTGCTGCGCAACAGCGGCAAGACGGTGCGGCGTACGGCCAAGCGGGGCCTGTTCCAGCAGATGGGGACGACGAAGGTTGCGCACATGCTGTGCCTGAAAGTGGAAAAGAACCTGCCCTGTATTCCGGAAATCAGCGCCAACAAGTATGCGCTCAACATCCGCTTCCTCGTTTTCGGTTCGACGCAGAAAAGCAGGATATACGAAGAAGATGTGGAGTTCGATCTGACGTTCTGCACCCTCTAGGCAGGTTTTATGTCCGTCGATGGAGTTCCGACTGTCTCCAATAATCCATGCCTGACGATCGTTCATCGATAGGGGTGCCTTCATTCCCAGTCCATTTCAATTCAATGAATGATTTTTCCTTTTGTTGACAGCCACTGTCCGGCCTTCCAGCTTTCTGTCCGATGACAAATTTCTATGCACTTATCCCTGCCGCCGGGTCCGGCTCGCGCATGGGTGACGAAATTCCCAAGCAATACCTCCAGTTGGCGGGGAGGCCGATGATTTACCATGCCTTGAAGCGGCTTTGCGGCAACCCGCAGATCCGGTGCGTATTCGTGATACTTGCGTCCAGCGATGAGGAATGGGCGCGGCATGACTGGTCGGAATTTTCCAGCAAACTGGTTGTGCTCGGATGCGGGGGGTCAACCCGGGCCGAGAGTGTGCTCAATGGCCTCAAAGCAGCCTGCGGGATGTCGTCGATCGAAGAGGATGACTGGGTGCTGGTGCATGATGCCGCGCGGCCCTGCCTGAGCAACGCGCAGCTAGATAGATTGATCGGCGATCTGGTTGAAGATGAAGTGGGTGGACTGCTTGCGGTTCCGGTGGCGGATACGTTGAAGCGCAGCGACGGCAACGGCTGCAGCCGGGTGCTGCGCACCGAATCCCGGGATAATCTGTGGCAGGCACAGACACCGCAGATGTTTCGTTACAGGTTGCTGGTCGAGGCCCTGAGCATGAGCGGGGCCACGGCCATGACCGACGATGCGGGCGCGATCGAAGCGCTCGGGCTGCATCCCAGGCTGGTACCGGGCGATGCGCGCAACCTGAAGGTGACGTATCCCCAGGATCTGGCGCTGGCGGAGATGATACTGAAGAATCCCTGAACGTGGATGGACGGAAAGGCGAAACAGTGAACAGAATCAGAATCGGGCAAGGTTTCGATGTCCACCAGTTGACTGAAGGCCGCAGGCTGGTCATCGGAGGGGTCGTCATTCCTCATGAGAAGGGCCTGCTCGGGCACTCGGACGCGGATGTGCTGCTGCACGCCCTATGCGACGCGCTTCTGGGAGCCGCAGCGCTGGGCGATATCGGAAGACATTTTTCGGATACCGATCCGCGCTACAGGAATATCGACAGCCGCGAACTGCTGCGCAGCGTGCATCGGCTTCTGGATGAACATGGCTACAAGGTAATGAACATGGATGCCACCATCATTGCCCAGGCACCGAAGATGGCGCCCTACATTCCTGCGATGATCAGCAACATCGCGCAGGATCTCCAGATGCAACCCGCCGATATCAATATCAAGGCCAAGACCGCAGAACGGCTTGGCCCGGTAGGCAGGGGCGAAGGAATAGAAGCGGAGGCAGTTTGCCTGATTGCTTCCGCCCATGATCCGGATGACTGAAGAAAGCCCGGAATCCAGGCAAAAGTCCTCGCGTGTGTTTTTTGCGATCTGGCCGGACTCTGACGCAAAAACCAGGCTGGTCAGGCTGGGCCGGAGTCTTCAGGGGGAGTCCGGCTGTACGGGGCGAGCGACGAAAGTGGAGAATATCCACCTTACGCTTGTGTTCGTGGGGGAAGTCGAACCAGCCCGGCTGGCGACGCTGTGCCGGGTTGCCGGCGAGATCCCTACTTCTGCGGCCCGCGCGTTCGATCTCATGATCGAAAAAATCGGTTACTGGAAGCACAAGGGCATCCTCTACACCGCACTCGGCAGTGTTCCCGATGAACTCCTCGACCTGGTGAGCACTTTGCGGGGCGCAGTGGCCGATGCGGGATTCGTGCTGGAGTCACGGCCTTATGTGCCGCATGTCACTCTGATGAGAAACGCTTCCTGTCCCTCATTGCCTGAACTGATGGGGCCGATAAGGTGGCAGGTTCGTGAATGGATGCTGGTCAGGTCCGAGCAGACCAGCGACGGTCCGATTTATGCTCCCGTGGGTCGCTGGCCTTTGATCGCCCCTGAATAAAGGAGGGGGTGGATATACCCAGGCGGCTGACAGGAGGGTCAGAGATAAATGCAGGTTTCGAGCTGTCTCGTCAGATTCTTCTCGCTGGCCCTGGTGTAGTCCTTCTCGAAGGTGTCGCTCACAAGCTGGCGCACGTGGCTGCCGAGGTTGCTGTTGACCATGCCCATGAAGGGGGCGGATACGACCAGGATCAGGCGCTGATAATCGTTGCTTTTCCGTCCATACTCCAGTTCCCTGGCTAACTGGGCCGCAAAATTCCGGGCTTCGTGATGTTTCGGATCGGTTGCCGGTATGTAGGCACCGCGGCCATTGCCGTTATTATTGTTGTGCCCCGGGCGGTCGGAAACCAGGTCTACCCGTTTTTCCCTGCTGGCATCATGTCTGAATTCCTTGAGTTTCTGTAATCCCTTTTTCGGTCCGTAATTTGCATAAAGATAAGCTGCACTTGCATTTGCGACGAGAATCCATGTGATGCTCATGACTCCTCCGTACAGTGGTGGTAAAGTAAAACAACAGCAATATTATGCGCTACTCTATAAATTGGACAGTAAATTTCCAGAAGAAGTTTTGAACCGCCAGGGCATGCTGGCGCGGAACCATTGCCAGATCGAATTTTGAGAATTCTCGCTCTTGATACGTCCGGTCAGCATTGTTCGGTCGCATTGCTCCAAGGCGGGGAGATTCTGAGCCGGGAAGTTCTTGCCGGGCAGCGTCATTCCGAACTCGTTCTGCCGATGATAAAGCAGGTGCTGGAAGAAGTCGATCTGCGTCTGACCCAACTGGACGGCATCGCGTTCGGCGCCGGCCCCGGTTCCTTTACGGGCTTGCGCATCGCATGCGGGGTCACGCAGGGCCTGGCTCTGGGCGCGGGCCTCCCCGTGATCGGGATATGCACACTGGAAGCGCTGGCACAAGAGGTCGGCGGGACACGCGTAATTGCTGCGCTCGACGCTCGCATGAACGAGATCTATCATGCCGCCTATGAACAGAGCCCGTCGGGCTGGCAGGTGGCAAGCGAGCCCGCCCTCTGTCAGCCGCAGGATGCCCCAGATGTTTCCGGCCCTGGCTGGAGAGGTTGCGGTAGTGGTTTCGACCTGTATGCCGAGGTGTTGAGTGCCCGCTATGACGGCCAGATCGACGATATCGTCAGCGGCGTAAGGCCTCGTGCCCGCGCAATCGTCCAGCTGGCCGTGGCAGCATTTGAGAAAGGCCTGGCCACGGGCCCCGAGCATGCTGCTCCGCTTTATA
>CAZYYR010000133.1:0-6933 GCA_964651465.1 uncultured Nitrosospira sp. | reverse complement strand
CAGAAAGCCGGGGTGGACGGAAAGCTGTTTGGTTCCGTGACCAATGCGGATATCGAATCGGCGCTGAAGTCGCAGAGTTTCGAGGTCGAGCGTGCCATGATACGCATGCCCGAAGGGCCGTTGAAGCAGGTGGGAGATCACCCTGTGATCATTGCTCTGCACAGCGATGTGGCAGCGCATATCGTCGTATCGGTTCTGGGTGAAGCCACCACCTGAAGACAATGCCCAGCCAGACCGAAGGGAAAGAAAAGGGCTGTCCGACAGCCCTTTTTTAGTTTTTTGCACACCGGTTGCAGGTGGTAGAATCCCTTCAGTCCCCTTTGCCTATATATGCTTTTAAGGGTCTGCATCGTTTCTGGTCCCGTAACTTCCCGTCGCCAGTTTATTTCATGGCTCAATTCCTCACTGCAGCCTCCAGCGATCAGTTGGTAGATTCCTACAAGTTGCCCCCGCATTCGGTCGAGGCGGAGCAATCCGTGCTGGGTGGGCTGATGCTGGACAATCATGCCTGGGACAAGGTGGCTGATGTCATCACTGAGGACGATTTCTACCGGCACGATCACCGTCTCATTTATCGCCACATCTGCAAGCTGGTGGAACACAGCAAGCCGGCGGATGTGGTGACCGTCGCCGAGTCGCTCGAAATATCAGCCGAGCTGCAGACCGCTGGAGGCCTGGCTTATGTCGGCACCATCGTACAGAATACACCGTCCGCAGCTAACATACGCCGCTATGCGGAGATCGTGCGGGAACGGGCAGTGATGCGCAGGCTTGCCCAGGTCGGTTCCGAAATATCGGACTCGGCGTACAATCCCGCGGGCCGTTCTGCCGCGAATCTGCTGGACGAGGCCGAAGCCAGGGTGTTCGAAATTGCCGAAGCGGGGGCGCGGGGAAAGCAGGGTTTCGTCGATATTCAACCGTTGCTGAAGCAGGTGGTCGAGCGCATCGAAACGCTCTACAACCTGGATACGCCCAGTGATGTGACCGGGATCGCAACGGGTTTCCATGATCTCGACGAAAAAACCTCTGGCTTTCAGCCCGGCGATCTCATCATCGTGGCGGGCAGACCTTCCATGGGCAAAACTGCGTTCTCGCTCAATATCGCAGAACATGTCGCCCTGGCGCTTCAGAAACCTGTTGCGGTCTTCAGCATGGAAATGGGCGGGGCTCAGCTGGCCATGCGCATGCTCGGATCGGTAGGGCGCCTGGACCAGCACAAGGTGCGCACCGGCCGTCTGCAGGATGAGGACTGGTCCAAGCTGACCCATGCTCTGGGTAAGCTCAGCGATGCACCGCTATTCATCGACGAGAGCGCTGCACTGAATGCGCTGGAACTGAGAGCCCGGTCGCGCAGGCTGCACCGGCAGCATGGGGAACTGGGACTGATCGTCGTGGACTATCTGCAGCTCATGTCCGCCACCAGCCAGGGCGAGAATCGCGCCACCGAAATTTCTGAGATTTCCCGTTCTCTCAAGGCCTTGGCAAAGGAACTGCAAGTACCCGTGGTCGCACTGTCCCAATTGAACCGCAGCCTGGAGCAGCGGCCGAACAAGCGCCCTGTCATGTCCGACCTGCGGGAATCGGGTGCGATCGAGCAGGATGCGGACGTGATTCTTTTCATCTATCGCGATGAAGTTTACAACCCGGATACTCAGGAGAAGGGGATAGCCGAAATCATCATCGGCAAGCAGCGAAACGGCCCGATCGGCAAGGTCGACCTGACTTTCCTGGGTGAGTATACCCGGTTTGAGAGTTACGCCAGATCAGGTAATTATTAGAGCATTCCCGGCCGGATATGATCAGAGCACGTCGGCTGCATAATCCGCCAGTCTGGATCGCTCGCCCCGTTGCAGGGTGACATGTCCGCTGTGATTCCATCCCTTGAAACGGTCCACCACGTAAGTCAATCCGGAACTGCCCTCGGACAGATAAGGAGTGTCTATCTGCGCGATGTTGCCCAGGCAGACGACCTTGGTGGCGGGTCCCGCGCGGGTAATGAGCGTCTTCATCTGCTTGGGTGTCAGGTTCTGGGCTTCATCGATAATGAGAAATTTGTTGATGAAGGTGCGTCCCCGCATGAAGTTAAGCGATTTGATCTTGATACGCGATCGGATCAGGTCGAGTGTCGCGGCGCGACCCCATTCCCCGGCGCTGCTGTCGGTTTTGTTGAGTACATCCAGGTTGTCTTCCAGCGCACCCATCCAGGGGGTCATTTTCTCTTCCTCAGTTCCGGGCAGGAAGCCGATATCTTCACCCACCGGTACGGTGACTCTCGTCATGATGATTTCGGAATATACCTTGTGTTCCAGCGTTTGCATCAGGCCCGCGGCTAATGTCAGCAGGGTTTTCCCCGTGCCCGCCTGTCCCAGCAGAGTGACGAAGTCGATCTCCGGATTCATCAGCAGGTTGAACGCGAAATTCTGCTCCCGGTTACGTGCCGTGATCCCCCACACGTTGTTTTTCTGATGTGTGAAATCCTTCAGCGTCTGCAGAACCGCGGAGTCGCCGCTACGTTCCTTCACCAGTGCATAAAAAGGCTTGTCATGCTCCAGGTAGACGAATTGGTTGACCAGGAAGCCGGCACAAAGCGGCCCGCTCACACGATAGAAGGTATGGCCGGACTGCTGCCAGGACTCCATGTCCTTGCCGTGACTGTCCCAGAAATCCTCTGGCAACTGTTGTATTCCCGAGAAGAGAAGATCGGTGTCTTCCAGGAACTTGTCATTGAAGTAATCCTCAGCCGCCAGTCCCAGCGCACGTGCCTTGATGCGCATATTGATGTCTTTGGAGACGAGGGTGACGGTGCGGTCGGGAAAGGTTTCATGCAGGAACTTGACGACGCTGATGATCTGGTTATCCGCGCTTCCGCTGGCAAGGCGCATGGGCAGCACGCTAGTGATCGCCTGGGTTTGCAGAAACAGGCGGCCAGTTGCATTCTTGGTACCCTGCGTCTGCAACGGAATGCCTTCGTCGATATCCGTGACGGCGCTGCAGATGATTTCATCGAGGAAACGGCTGGTCTGGCGCGCATTGCGGGCCACCTCTGACATGCCTTTTTTGTTATTGTCGAGCTCTTCGAGGATCACCATGGGGATATAGATGTCATGTTCCTGGAAGCGGAACAGACTGGTGGGGTCGTGCATCAGCACGTTGCTGTCCAGCACGAACAGCTTGGTTTCGGGGCGGGGCCGCACAATCGGAGCCGCAGCCGAGGTCGCGATCGAGCCCGGCTTTCTAGGGCTCATGATTTTCCCGGAGCAGGGTTTTCACATGCTCCAGCACTTCCTGAACGTGACCGGCGACTTTGACGCCTCGCCATTGGCGTTGCAACACCCCTTTCTCATCAAGCAGAAAGGTGCTGCGCTCGATGCCGCGGACCTGCTTGCCATACATGTTTTTCATTTTCATGACATCGAACAGCCTGCAGACTGTTTCGTTGCTGTCGCTCAGCAGTTCAAACGGAAAACCCATCTTAGCCTTGAACTTTTCATGGGATTTGAGGCTATCCCGTGAGAGGCCGACGATATTGCAGCCAAGTCTGGCAAATTCATCATACGCATCGCGGAATTCCTGCCCCTCGACAGTGCATCCGGGCGTGTCATCCTTGGGGTAGAAGTAGATGACCAGTTTCTTTCCCGCAGCGGCGGACAGGCGAAATATCTTTCCACTGGTGGAAGGGAGTTCAAAATCGGGAACAGGTTGATTCAGCATGGAGTAAGACTCTTACCAGGTGGCTGTGGAACTTTTCGTTTTGCATGTTAACAAAAAGATGACATAAAGCAAGTTGGGACGGAGCAATCAACCGACAAGGAACCGGATATCGCAGCGGGCCTGTCGAAAGTCGTTCCGAAATTTTTCACTGGATCTGCTCACGCACCGCGTCGGCCCAGCAGTTGGGCGTTTCGTACAGACGTATCCGCTCCAGCCTGAGGTGGTTGCCGTAGATATCCTGGTAGGCTGCATCGAGTATCCGGAAAGCAGTGAGCGCGAGATTTTCCGCCGTTGGCGGCACATCCAGCACGACAGTTTTGTGGTCTTCCAGAGATTGCAGGAATTGCAGCAGTTTCAGGTCCTGGGAATACACAAGGAATGCATGGTCCCACTGATCCACCAGGGCGGTGCTTGCGATACGTTTCACCTCGGAATAATCCATGACCATGCCTTGTTCGGAGAGACCCACCTCGGCGATAATTTCGCCCGACAAGGTGATTTCGATGGCATAGCGGTGGCCGTGCAGGTGACGGCAGTGGCTTTTATGGGATGGGATGCGATGGCCGGCGTCGAATTCCAGCCTGCGTGTGATTAACATTTCAAGGATTGTAGCATTGCGAACTGCCCGAGTATTGAATATTGCGGATCACAGCCGCGACGCGGCGGGGATGACCTATGTCTATCCTGTTGTGTCGCGTCGTGCCAAGGGCGTGTCGATCGGCGTGAATCTGAACCCCAACAATGCCTGCAATTGGCGTTGCATCTATTGCCAGGTCCCGGATCTCAGGCGCGGCACTGCACCGCCGATCGATCTGGCGCGGCTCGAGGCGGAGCTCAGAACGTTCCTGGGTGAGGTCCTGCATGGACGCTTCATGCAGGATTTCGTGGCTCCGGAAGCCAGGCGAATCAATGACATCGCCCTGTCGGGAAACGGGGAGCCCACGAGTGCCAGGGAATTCGAGCAGGTGATCGAGTTGATCGGACGCATCAAATCCGATTTCGGCATGCCGCAGGAAATAAAGCTGGTACTGATCACCAATGGCAGCCTGATCGAACGCCCCGGGGTACAGGCGGGGCTGCAGCGCATGGCACAACTCAACGGTGAGATCTGGTTCAAGCTGGATAGTGTTACCCGTGAAGGCAGATTGCGCATCAATAACACGCGGATGAGCCTGCAGCGTATGCGCAGAAACCTGGAACTTGCGGCCTCGTTATGCCCCACATGGTTGCAGACCTGTGTATTCCAGATCGACAACATGCTGCCTTCCAAGGTGGAATCCGAGGCCTATCTGGCATTCGTGGAAGATTTGTTGCGCGAAGGCGTACTGATCGAAGGTGTGCTTCTGTATGGCATTGCACGTCCATCCTTGCAGCCGGAAGCCCCCCGGCTCACATCGATCAGTCAGGAATGGATGGAGACGTTCTCAGCAAAAATCCAGGCACTCGGGCTTGCTGCCAGGCTCAATCCGTAAGGGATCATCTTCATATTTTCTCGGTTGTCCAGTTGATATGGATGATAACGATGATCGGGTTGCAGCAAGCACCGTGTTCTGGCTATTTCGCCTTGGACGCTTTTTTCAGGCTCTTGTACAAGTCGGGCTGCTGGCTTTTCAGCAGCGCGGCAACGGCTAGATCGTCTTTCTTGATCTTGGTAAGATCGATATGCTCGATATGGACGAGGCGTACGAGTTCTCTTACCGGACGTGGCATGTTCCTCCCACTTTCGTAACGGGAACCGCCGCTTTGAGTGACCCCAACCTTGCTCCAGAAGTCATGCTGATTAAGACCCAACTTGCGGCGAATTTCACGAGGATTGGATATTTCTTCGAAAAGTTTCATGAGCCAGTTCTCGGTAGTTATTGGAATAGGGTTATGTTATAGGAGTATTGCTCCTACATAAATTTAATTCGTTTTCCTATTCTATGCAAGTATTAAGTACCTGCCATCCCCCGTCCGGCAAGGTCTGACGGTCATGGGCCTGTCATATTGCATATCACCCGATATTTCAATACTCTTTGCCTGTGCGGCTCTTGAAGAGGTTTCCGCATTTTCTTTTCGGCAATGAGGTAGAATTGATTGCGTGAATGAACCGAGGCCGGAATTCACGATTGCCCGAGAGAATATTTTCGACTCCGTGCAAGTATAAATTGAATGTCATATAGTGTTTCCTGCATGGGGCAGAACTTTTCCGTATAGATCGCTGATCGTGGCACTTATTGTTCAAAAGTATGGCGGTACCTCGGTTGGCAGTACCGAGCGCATCAAGAATGTGGCCCGCCGCGTTGCAAAATTCCAGTCGCACGGGGACCAGGTCGTGGTGGTGGTTTCCGCGATGAGCGGTGAAACAAACCGCCTGATTGCTTTGGCGAAGGAATTTCAGGCGCATCCCGATCCACGGGAGCTGGATGTGATGGTCTCTACGGGCGAGCAGGTTTCAATCGCGCTGCTTTCCATGGCACTGATCGATCTCGGTATCAAGGCGAAGAGCTATACCGGGGCGCAGGTGAGCATTCAGACCGATAACGCCTATACCAAGGCACGTATACTGAAAATCGACGAGGAAAGGATCCGGGCAGATCTCGATGCCGGATATGTCCTGGTGGTGGCGGGTTTCCAGGGTGTGGACGAGGCAGGCAGCATCACCACCCTGGGACGCGGGGGCTCCGATACGACCGCCGTTGCACTGGCGGCGGCACTCAAGGCGGAAGAATGCCAGATTTATACCGATGTGGACGGGGTGTATACCACCGATCCGCGCATTGTCCCCGAAGCGCGGAAGCTCAGAACGGTGACATTCGAGGAAATGCTCGAAATGGCGAGTCTGGGCTCCAAGGTCTTGCAGATCCGCGCAGTCGAATTCGCAGGCAAGTACAAGGTCAAGCTGCGGGTGCTGTCCAGCTTTGAAGAAGAGGGGGAGGGCACCCTCATTACTTTCGAGGAAGAAAAGAACATGGAGCGCGCCATTATTTCGGGTATCGCGTTCAATCGTGACGAGGCCAAGATTACCGTGCTGGGCGTGCCGGACCGGCCCGGTATCGCGTATCAGATTCTGGGTCCCGTGGCCGATGCGAACATCGATGTGGACATGATCATCCAGAATGTCGGTCATGACGGCATGACGGATTTTTCGTTTACCGTCAACCGGAACGAATTCACCCGGACCATGGATATCCTGAAGAACCAGGTCCAGCCCCACATCGGGGCCCGTGGCGTCATCGGTGG
>CAZYYR010000132.1:0-6942 GCA_964651465.1 uncultured Nitrosospira sp. | reverse complement strand
TGAGCCCGATCATCCCGGGGTTACGAAGGCAAAGTACGGAATCCTGCAGGTTTCTCCTGCATCAGCTTTCCCCGCTTTGCTTCAGCTTTGCCTTTGCGTATGCAGCTTCATCATCGCCGCTTCGAAATTTTCCGTGGCGACCAGAGGCCAGACGTCCAGGCTGCACTGGATCGCATCATCTATCAGTATCGCCTCCTCCTTGCGCGGGGGCTGCAGCACGTAATTCACCACCGCATTCCTATCGCCGGGATGTCCGATACCGATGCGCAGGCGCCAGAACTCCCGGGTACCAAGGTGAGCAACGATATCCTTCAGTCCATTATGGCCGCCCAGTCCGCCATCCAGCTTCAGCCTGGCGATTCCCGGCGGCAAATCCAGTTCGTCATGCACCACGAGTATCTGCTTCGGCTGGATTTTGTAGAAGCGGCACAATGTGCCCACGGATTTCCCGCTGACGTTCATGTACGTCTGGGGGCTGAGCAGCCACAGTTCCGAATCGCCCTGACCGACGCGTGCGCACAGGCCATGGAATCGCGCTTCGGCTTTGAGGCTGACCCCTAATTCATCCGCAAGCCGGAGCAGCCACCATGCGCCTGCGTTGTGGCGTGTTGCCGCGTATTCCCTGCCTGGATTGCCAAGGCCGACGACAAGTTTCATCGAACGTATCTAAACATGGAATGTTTCGTCCATGAAAAAGGAAATGGCCCGCGGAAACTCCAGCGGGCCAGGACTTGTATGTGCTCCGCGAAGGAAAGCTGCTGTCGCTAATTCTTCTTTTCTTCTGCTCCCTCTTCCGCGGCTGAAGCTTCAGCCGCCACGGAGCGGGGGATGACGATCGTTGCCACCGGCAGATCCTCGCCTTTGAGCAGGGAGGGAATTTCCACGCCTTCCGGCAATGCCAGATTGCTCAGATGCACGGTGTTTCCCGCAGCAAGATCGATCAGGTCCACCGTAATGAACTCGGGCAGATCCTTGGGCAGACAGGAAACGTCGACTTCGGTCAGGACATGACTGACGATGCCTCCGGAAAGCTTCACACCCGGCGCGATGTCCTCATTGAGAAAATGCACCGGCACTTTCATATGTATTTTCTTCTTCGGATCGACACGCTGGAAATCGACATGCAGTACCTGTTGCTTGAACGGGTGCATCTGTATGTCGCGCAGCAGCACTCTTTCTTTCTGCCCCTCCATATTCAGGGAAAGGATGGATGCGTGAAAGGCTTCCAGCTTGAGCTGGTGATAAAGATTGTTATGATCCAGTTCGATGGGCTGTGCGGGGTTGTCTCCGCCATAGATGATTCCCGGCACCCTGCCGGAACCACGCAGGCGGCGGCTCGCACCTTTGCCCTGCAACGTGCGCCTGCTGGCGCTGACTTCGATTTGCATCTTCTTCTCCTGAGTAGGGGATCATCCGCGACCAGACGACCCTGATTGATAAAAACTTACGCTTCCTTTCTGCTGACGGACCAGCGGCACATCGTCCCGCTTCCCACCCTCCGGCGCCCTTCCGGAATTACCGGCTCACTCCATGAAAAGCGAACTCACCGAATCTTCGTTGCTGATACGCAGCATGGTCTCGGCCAGCAGGCTCGCCACGCTCAGCTGGTAAATGCGGTCGCATGCGCCGGCATCTTCACGCAGCGGTATCGTGTCGGTCACAACCAGCTTATCCAGTGCGGAATTCGCGATCCGCTCCACGGCCTTGCCTGACAGCACCGGGTGAGTGCAATACGCCATTACGCGCTCGGCTCCATGCTCCTTCAAGGCCCTGGCTGCTTCGCACAAGGTATTGGCGGTATCCACCATGTCATCCATGATGACGCAGGTGCGGCCTTCCACCTCGCCGATGATGTTCATGACCTTGGCGACATTCGCCTTGGGACGGCGCTTGTCTATGATTGCCAGATCGCACTCCAGGCGTTTGGCCATTTGCCTCGCTCGCACCACCCCGCCAACGTCCGGCGAGACCACTACGAGGTTCTGGTAATCGTTTCTCCAGAGATCCCCCAGAAGGATCGGCATGCTGTAGATGTTATCCACCGGGATGTCGAAAAACCCCTGGATCTGGTCCGAGTGCAGATCCATGGTCAGCAGCCGATCTATCCCGACGCTGGCCAGCATGTTCGCGACCACCTTCGCAGTGATGGGTACGCGTACGGAACGCGGCCTTCTGTCCTGGCGCGCGTAGCCGAAATAAGGCATCGCCGCCGTAATCCGCCCGGCTGACGCCCGTTTCAGCGCATCCACCAGCACCAGCAATTCCATCAGGTTGTCATTGGTCGGCATGCAGGTGGACTGCAGGACAAAGACATCCTTGCCGCGCACATTCTCGAGGATTTCCACCATGACCTCGCCATCGCTGAACCGGCCGACCGTGGCGCGGCCCAGGCGCAGGCTGAGATGGCGCGCGACATCCTGCGCCAGCTTCGGGTTGGCGTTACCCGTAAAAACCATCAAGCTATCGTAGGCCATGACCGGGAGCTATGAGCGGAGCATTCGGGACAGGGAATCGGAAGAATCCAGGGAAGCGGAATAATCCAATTTATGGCAAGCCTCTGTTTCAGAAAGGAAACTGGCTGGGGAGGTAGGGATCGAACCTACGAATGCCGGAATCAAAATCCGGTGCCTTACCACTTGGCGACTCCCCAGTATCGCTACTCTGCAAAATCGTGCATGGGATGACGATCCAACCCCCGTGCCACAAACCCGTCCATATCCACCGGAACCCGCGCCAGCGCCGCTCGTGCCACGTCTTCTGTCGCGAATTCGGCAAACATGCAGGCTCCGGAGCCGGTTACCGCCGTCTTCCGGGAGCCTTCGAGTCGTTTAAGCCATTCGAGATGGCGCGCCACCTCAGGAAATAAGCGGCAGACCACCGGTTCGAGATCGTTGTGACCGCGCTCGATGGAAAAGGGCGCGTCCTCTATGGAAAAGGGCGGTATTTTGATCGGAATCGTGTTTCGTGTCAATCCTTTACTGGCAAAAACCTCGGCGGTAGGCACTTGTACGGGTGGCACCAGGACCAGATACCATGCGGGCGGCAGCACGATCGGCGAAAGTTTTTCGCCTATGCCTTCAGCAAAAGCATTCTCGCCAAAAACGAATATGGGTACATCCGCCCCGAGGCTGAGCCCCAGCTCCAGCAACTGCTTCCGTTGCCAGCCCAGGTTCCATAAACGGCTGAGTGCCAGCAGCGTTGTGGCTGCATCCGAACTGCCTCCCCCCAGGCCGCCGCCCATCGGGATGCGTTTCTCGAGGAAAATATCCGCGCCGAGAGACGTGCCGCTTTCCTGCTGCAGCAGTTTCGCCGCACGCACGCACAGGTCCCTGTCCTCCGGCACCCCTGGCGTCGGGGTATGCAGCTTGACCACGCCATCTTTCCGCAGGACGAACTGAAGCTGGTCAGAGAAATCGATCAGCCGGAAGACCGTTTGCAGGAGATGGTAACCATCCTCCCTGCGTCCGATCACATGCAGGAACAGGTTGAGCTTGGCAGGCGCCGCGCAGGTAAGCCGGGACCCGCTGGTTGCGGGTTCGGCGGGTTCAGCGCCTTCGGCGCGTTCAGTAATTGCTGAAATTCCAGTCATCTATCACGAGTTTTATCTGAAGACCATCACGCGCAAGCGTCAACAGTCCGGCACGCACGTTCCGGTTCCGGGCCGCCTCCGCCACCTGAACCGCCCCACCCTCCCCGTTCTTCGGATCCCATCCGCTTGCCAGATCCCCCTGGCTGCCCAGGGCGGGCTGAAGAGAGGCATACCGTGAGTAATTGATCTCCCACCCATCCTGCCGGATAGCGACGATACGTCCGTCCTTGTCGAGATCCATCTCCGACGATGTGGCAGGCGAGTTCATGCCTTGCACCCAGTATTGCAGCCCCGCCAGGGGCAGGCGCCAGCCCAGCACCTGCTCGGTCAGGCTTTCCGCATCCTCCGCCTGGTAGTGCTCCCGCTCCGAGGTCATGAGAGACACGCCTTCGGAAGTGCGCTGAATCTGCGCCAGGGCCTGCCCCAATGGAGAGAGCAGGAGAATGTCGTCACTCTCTTCGGAATGATGCCATTGCACTCCGGCCGAGAAGCTTTCCTTGCCGCCCTTTACCGATACCCGCCCAAGCAGCCGGAAATCAGGTGGCGGTGAACCGGTTCCCTCCGCCACAGGCTCGGTAATAATTGTGCTGACCGTATCATTTTTAACGGGAGGCGCGGCACAGCCTGTAAAAAATTGCAGCAGGCATGCAGCCAGACCCCAGCAAGCGAGCCAGCGGCATGCGGTAAAAAGGCGATTCCGCAGACACCCAATCCTGATCGCGGACCAGATCGATACCCTGTCGGCGAAGCCCATGATCTCGCCGCGCTACTTCATGAATTTCTTCATGACACTGATCAGCGCCTCGTTGCCTGGATTGTTTTTGAGCGCCTCTTCCCAGATTTCCTTTGCCTGTTCCCGCATTCCCTGTGTCCACAGGACTTCACCCAGGTGAGCTGCGATTTCCGGATCGGGATTGAGCCCGAACGCCTGCTTGAGGTAATCGAGTCCCTGGTTGATGTTGCCCATGCGATAATGCACCCAGCCCAGGCTGTCCATGATATAGGGGTCGCCTGGCGAGAGCTTGATGGCTTTCTCGATGAGCTCCAGTGCCTCCGGCAGACGATCGCTGTGCTCCGCCAGCCCATATCCGAGCGCGTTGTAGGCATGGGCATGGTCCGGTTTCAGCCGGATCAGCGTGCGGAGATCCTGCTCCATGACATCCGATTTGCCGATTTTTTCTGCTGCAAGCGCCCGGTCATAAAGAAGGTCGACGTAATCGGGAAATTTTTCCACGCCTGTCGTCAGCAATTGAAAAGCCTGCTGGTATTCACCACTCTCGCGCAGCAGCTGCGATTCGGCAATGACCAGCTGGGCACGCTGCTTGTCATCCGTGACCGGCAACTGCCGCAGATGACGAATCGCTTCTTTGGTCTTGCCTTCCTTGCTCAGCAGAAGGGCATACTTGATCTGTGCCGGAACATATTGAGCGCCTTCGGTTACAGACCGGTACCATTCCATCGCCTGGTCGATGTGCTGGTTCTTTTCAGAAATACCACCCAGATAGTAGCGCACCGTTCCGGGGTCCCGGTATCCCAGTTCCAGCGCGCTTTTGAAACTTGATTCGGCTGCATCGTAATCGCGCAGTTCCACCGACAGCAGGCCCACCGCGACGGCGACGTCAGCGTTGCCTGGATTCTCTGTCAGCAATTGCTGGAACTGTTTACGCGCCTTGCCGTAATTTTTCTCCGCCAGTAACAGCCGCGCGTAGGTAACACGCGTATCATTGGCCTTGGGATAAGTCTGGAGGTAGTCTTCAAAAAATTCGAGTGCGCTGGCTGTGGATGTCCGTGCCAGTATCCGACCCTGGTAAATCGCGGCCATTTCCCATTCGGGCCGCAGCGCAAGCGCGCGTTTCATCTCGACCAGCGCCACGTCGAAACGATCGGCGAACCAGGCGGCCTGGGAAATGGCAAAATGCGCCTCGGGCATCTGACGATAGGGCTCCGCAAGCTGCCTCACCAGTTCAAAGGTGGCGTTCTTGTCGGGATTGCGCACCAGGAGACTGTTCAGCTGCATGAAAGCCTCGGCGGTATTGTCTCCCGCCGAGGCCAGCAATTTTTCCAGATGGGGACGGGCCTCATCCAGCCTGCCCAGATTCACCAGCATCGCGCCTATGGTCTGGCGGGCAGGGATCGAATCCGGATCAAGTTCCGTCCAGATCTTCGCTGCTTCGAACGCCGGCGCAGCGAGGCGTGCCTGAAGCGCGATTTCTGTCGCCCGCTGGGCGACCCGCGGGTCGCGCGTTTCCCTGGCCAGCTTGAGATAGGTACGAATCGCAATGTCCGTATCCCCACGCTGCAGCGCCGTTTCAGCCAGCAGGAATTCGAACAGCATGGGAGAAGTCAGATCCTGGCTGGGCAACCTCGACTGTGCAACCCCCGGCTTTACCGCCAATTCGGATTTTTTGTCGGTCTTGGCGGGAATCTGGGAGCAGGCAGCAAGCAGAAGCAGCGTCAGTACGCCAGGAATTTTGAGACTCATGAAGAAAATCCGGACAGGGTTGGAAAAAAGGATGATGAAATGGCGGGGTTATCCTTCAGCACAGCCAACATATTAGGTATATTTTACGCTTATCACAAGTGGACCTCCCGCCAGGCACCGGGGGCTGGGGGGCAGCGGGCCGTCGCGCCAGCGGTGATTTATTCAGCGCTTCCTTAAACGCTTTCAGCCGACTTCCGAGAACGCCATCCTCCGAAAGATGACAAAAGTATCTGAAACCGGAACGCATGACGGCCTGTCGTGAATCGTAGTGCTGCCGTTTCGGCCCGTGGCCTGTATCGCCATTTCGGCACGCGCACGGTCGTGCGCGGCATCGATCTGGAAGTGAACCGCGGTGAAGTGGTCGGCTTCCTGGGCCCCAACGGTGCGGGCAAAACCACGGTCATGCGCATGCTGACCGGCAACCTCGCTCCCAGCGCGGGGCAGATCGAAATCTGCGGCCTCGATCTGCGCGACAAGCCGCAGGAAGCCAAGGCACGCATCGGGTACCTGCCCGAGATTGCCCCGCTCTACCGGGAATTGACGGTCGGCGAATACTTGCAGTTCATAGCCAGGCTGCACCGGGTCGAGCGCACGAAAATCCGCTCGAAGGTGGATAAAGCCATGCAGCGCTGTGCTTTGGACAATACGGGGCAGCGGCTGATCGGCTCGCTGTCGAAAGGCTACCAGCAACGCGTGGGAATTGCCCAGGCGATCATTCATGATCCCGAAGTCATCGTTCTCGATGAGCCGACAGCGGGACTGGATCCCAATCAGATACGGGAAATCCGCACACTTATTCGGGAACTCGGCTCGGAGCGGGCCGTCGTTCTTTCCACACATATCCTGCCCGAGGTGGAAAGCATGTGCGACC
>CAZYYR010000131.1:0-6963 GCA_964651465.1 uncultured Nitrosospira sp. | reverse complement strand
GGGCCCCGCGAAGCGGGGATCGGGCAGCGGAGGGGATGCCAGGCCGCGCCAAAAGGGTGCACGAGGCGCCAACAGCCCGCTACGGGGGTCGCATCTTCCTTTGGAAGATACTGCTCCGCCCTGCGCGGTCGTACCATTCGCGTCGTCGCCTTTCGCGCATCCCATCCCGCAAAGCCGCCGTCGCGCCAGCGGAGATTTATTCAGCGCTTCCCTAGAATCGTTCTCATTTGGTGAATGGACTTGAACGCGTTCAGTCGGAATAAGATGTCCGCGCCACTTCCAGAATATACGTTTTGTCACTTACCTGTAATGATGCGGCGAGGGCAACCGCCCTCTTTTTTCGTTCCCTGGATCAGCCAGCCTCGTATTTCCTTCCTGCTGAAAGAAGCGGAGCCAGCGCAGGCTTTCTCAGTTTCGTAACCTGATGCCGAGCAGTTTGAGTTTGCGATAAAGATGGGTTCGTTCCAGTCCCGCACGCTCGGCCACACGGGTCATATTGCCATTCTCCTGGTCGATGAGTTGCTCGAAATAGGCCTTTTCGAACAGGTCGCGTGCTTCGCGTAACGGCATGTTGAGCGGAATCCCCGAAACCGCCTGCGATGGTGAGGATGAGGACAGGATTCTTCTTACATCGTCGGCCGAGATCTCATCCTCCGGACAGGTCAGTGCGAGAGAATGCACCGTGCCTGTGAGCTGTGCGAGATTTCCTGGCCAATCGTGATTGCGCAGGCAATTGAGCGCGGCAGTGCTGAATTGCCGCAGGGGCACTTCCCCCGACTCGACATAACGCGAAAGGATCTGGGCCGCGAGCTCGGGAATGTCTTCCCGATGCTCCCGCAAAGGGGGTACATTGATGCAGAGACTGCTCAGTATCTCGTACAGTCTGGGATCGAACAGGCCTTGGGCTGCCAATTTCGCCAGGGGGGTGGACGTCACGCATACCAGCCGGATGTCGTATTTATCCAGTTTACCCAGCAGAAGCAGCAGTCCTTTCTGGGCAAGTTTGTTGAGATCTCCTATCTCCTTCAGGAACAGCAATCCGCCTTTCGCCTGCTCCAGCAAATCAAACGGGGCATTTGCCAGTGCCGTGAGGACGTCGGGTTCCACCCAGGGTGTATTCGGCCGATGCAGAAAGCGGGCACAGAGGTCGACTCCGGTGCCTGGTTCACTTATCAGCAGCACCGGGCTCCTGAGGTTGGCCACCTGTTCGAGGCGTTTCTTCAGATCGGCAATCAGCGGTCCCCTGCCCAGGCTGGCCAGTGGCAGCGGCGTGCGTGGCTTGATCTGTCCTCCGCGCAGTGCGCGCCCTACCGTGTTCAACAGCTTTTGCAGCGGGACCGGTTTTTCAAGGTAGCCGGCCGCGCCCATGCGTGTCGCCTCCACTGCGGTGTCTATTGTGCCGTGACCGGACATCATCACCACCGGCATGGTAAGCAGTCCGCTGCTGGCCCACTCCTTCAGCAGGGTGATCCCATCGGTATCCGGCATCCAGATATCGAGCAGTACCAGATCGGGCCGTGCCTGCTTGCGCCAGGCGCGTGCCTGCCCCGCGTTTTCCGCAACCGCGACACGATAGCCTTCGTCGCGCAAGATCTCGGACAGCAGTTCACGTATGCCAATCTCATCATCGACGATAAGGATCGTGTTGTTGCTCATAAGCCGGTATTGTATTCAATTCGCAGATGGAGGGGCCAACTCCCCGGATGGATGCAGTGGCCAGAAGCCCATCGCACGTGGTCACGAGGCTGCACGTCGCCTCCTGGTGACTTTCGGATACTCGTCGGCTGCAGCTGGCAATATGATGGAAACGCGCGCACCCATCGGCCGGATATTCTCGATCTGAATCGCGCCGCTGTGCTCTTCCACGATTTTTTTCACAATCGGCAGCCCGAGCCCCGTGCCCCCGGGTTTGGTGGTGACATACGGTTCGAATACCCGGGCGCGCACCTGCTCCGGAAATCCTCCTCCATTGTCACTTACGCTGAAACGAATTCCGTCCGATGCAATTTCGGTCCGGACCATGATCGCGGGCTCTGCCACGTCCGCCAGCGTGTCCTGGGCATTCTGGAGGAGGTTGTGTATCACCTGGCGCAGCCGCGCGGAATCGCCTTTCACCATAGGCAGGTCGGAAGCCAGGGCAAGGTAGATGCGGGGAGGCGGGTTGTCGGGTACTGCTGTGCTGACCGCTTCGTATAGCGCAAGCACCTCGCGCACCAGCGCGTTGAAGTCCAGCAGATGGAACTCCAGTCGAGGGGCGCGGGCATACTCGCTGAATTCATTCACCATTTTTTTGAGAGCTTCGACCTGATTGACAATGGTTCCGGTCGATCTCCGCAGGAATTGTGCGTCATTGTCGTTCAGCTTGTCGGCCAGCTTGTGCTGAACACGCTCGGCGGAAAGCTGGATCGGTGTCAGCGGATTCTTGATTTCGTGGGCCAGACGCCGTGCCACTTCCCCCCACGCGGCTGCTCTTTGCGCCTCCAGCAGGCTGGTAATGTCGTCGAAAACCACGACACCGCCGCCCCGGGTCACATGCGCGAGGCGTGTGCCGCGCAGCAACAGCACCTGCGTGGCACCTTCCCGTGGACGCTCGACCTGGTACTCCCATTCACCATCTCTTTCGGAGTCGAACCCTTCCAGTATTCTTGCATTGAAAGACGCCAGGCGAGGTTCCCGCACGGTGCATTCTTCGATGGTCAACCCCTGGAGTCCGGAAAGCGGGATATCCAGGATCTGTTCGGCGCTCGGATTCACGGTTCGCATGCGCAAACTGTCGTCGAACACCAGAACGCCTGAGGAGAGATTCGCCAGAATGTTTTCGAGGTAAGCCCGGGCGTTCTCCACTTCCCGCTGATGGCGCTGGGCCAGCCTGCGGGCTTCCTCCAGTTGCTGGGTCATGAGATTGAAAGAATCCGTCAGGACACCCAGCTCATCCGTGCTTTGCACGGGATGGCGCCGGCTGAAGTCGCCTTGGGCCACGGCCCGTGTACCTTCCGCCAGCATTCCCAGTGGCGCGCTGAGCCGTTCGCTGATAAGAAAAGCCGCCGCCAGCGCGGAAAAGAGTGCCAGCAGCAACGCCAGCGTGAGCGTGACCCCATACAGGTTTTTCAAGCCCTCGCGCGACAACAGGAGTTCCTGGTGGTCGCGGTATGCCGCCTGCACGATTTCCGCATCATCGGCCAGCTCTTTCGGTACGGGCGCCAGCAATTGCAGGACTTCCCCATGTGCCGTAGGAAGATCGAGGGATGCCCAGGCTTTCAGGTGCAGTCCCTTGCCCGGGACGGATTCGACCCGGCCGTAGGTTTTTTCCGCCTTTACCTGCTGCATGATTTCCGCGCTCAGCGGCTCTCCCTCCCTGCCATTCGAACTGGCCGAACTATCCGAGCTGGCAGAAGCAATAACGCGTCCGTCCTGATCGTATAGCGTTGCTTCCCGGGAGCGCGACTGTTCCACGATCAGGCCTAATGCCGACGGAAGAAGGACGGAAGGCTCCGATAGGGCGGATGCGGCAACCTCGGCCTCATGGCGTAAATCGTTTACAAGGTCGTCGAGGACCGTACGGCCGAGATTCAGGCCGCCTTCAAGCGCACGGTCCACCTTGACGTCGAACCAGGATTCGATGCTCTTCCCCAGGAACTGGACCGAGATGCCGTACACGAGCGCGCCAGGGAGGATGGCCATGAGGGAAAAGATCAGCAGCAGCCGCAATGCAAGCCTGGAACCGAACACGCCGGCCTTGAGCCTGCCCCTGAGCCTCCATAGCAGATAACCCACCACCGCCATGAGAAACAGTACGAAGCCGATGTTGATCCTGACCAGCAGCCGGTACTTTCGATCGAAGAGACCGGTGTCGGCACCGGCGGAGGCGAGCAGGATCAGCATGACCGCGCCGAGCGCCGCGCTGATGATGATGACGTACTTCATGGCCGGCCGTCATCCTGATATTTTCGCGGCGGCAGTTTCGTCACCCATCTAAGGAAGCCTGTGCCCAGGTCCCATTCCCGGGAACCGAGTGTCTCGACCTGAAATGGCTTGGGCAGCGCCGCGATGTCGAGCCGCATGCGTACTTCCACGGTATAGTCCGTGTCCTGCTTCAGCTCGGTGCTGGCGATGATGGGGCGGTTGCGCACCCTGCTCAATGCCTGCAGCGCCTCTTCCAGGGTGCTGAAATTCTGTGCCAGCGTACCCCGGCTCAAACGATACTGACGCGTCAGCGCATAATAGCTCAGCCCCTCGCGCACCCTGCTCTGCGCGACTTTCTCATCCAGCCAGTACCAGCGTGAGTTCAGCAGATTGAGCTCGGTTACAAAGTACAGCACGATGCCTTTTTCAAGCGCATATTCAAGTCGATGGTTGAGCGTGATCTCGAAGTCTGCGTCGAATTGATAGCCCTCGTCGATCGCCTCGAGCTTTACCGACCTGATCTGTATGGTGGCTTCCGCATGGGCTGGAGCGGCTGCCGCCACGAATACGGCAACGCCCAGCAGGATGATGGCAGCTGCGTAAAAAAGCCGCATGAGGAAGTCAGGTTTTGCGCAGGAGGGCATAAAAGAAACCGTCGCGATGGGAATCGGGGAGCAGTTGCCCGCCGCTCATGTCCATTTCCGGGATGGGCAGCAGGCGCGCGTCCGGGTGATGGTTCAGAAAATACTCCACCTGGCAGCCGTTTTCCTCCGCAAAAATGGAACAGGTGACGTAGAGCAGATTTCCACCTTTTTTCAGGATCCGCCAGAGCGCATCGAGGATGTCTCGCTGTCTCCCGGCAAATTTCTGCATATCGCTTTCGCGCCTGAGCCACTTGATGTCCGGATGGCGGCGTACTACACCTGAAGCTGAACAGGGTACATCGGCCAGGATACGGTCGAACAGTTCCCCGTCCCACCATGTCGAAGGCTGAGATGCGTCACCGTGCAGGATGCGGTCGGCTTCAAGTCCCAGGCGGGCAAAATTTTCTATTATGCGAGGCAAGCGCATGGCGTCATTATCGACAACAGTCAGCCCTACATTTGCGAGCTCCAGCAGATGCGCGCTTTTGCCTCCTGGGGCTGCGCACGCGTCGAGAACACGCATTCCATTCTCTGCGTCGAGCAGGGATGCCGCCATCTGGGCGCCTGCATCCTGAACCGACACGAGTCCCTCGCTGAATCCGGGCAGCTTGTCCACCGTCACGGCCAGGGCCAGCTCAAGTGCATCGTTCCGAAGCCGTTGAGCCTTCATGCCGTTCTGATCAAGCAGTGCCTGGTACTGCGCGACCCCGATACGGCGCTGGTTGACTCTCAAGGTCATGGGCGCCCGCTCGTTGCTGACCTCAAGTATTGCCTGATAGTCCCGCGGATATTGTGCCCGAAGCTTGTCGATCCACCATTGCGGATGAGAATACCGGCCCACCTCGCTTTCCGCTACCTGCCCGAGCAGTGTGCCGCGCTTGCGGATGAAGTTGCGCAGCACAGCATTGATGAGTCCTCGTGCGCCATGCGCGCTGCCTGAGCGCAGGCTTCCATCGCTACCGGAAAATGCGGATACGGCGTTATTCACGATGGCGTGAGACGCGCTGTGGCTGTACTCCAGCTGATACAGGCCAACCAGCAGCAGGCAGCGGAGCTTTGGGTCCTTCAGTGGTTTATCCAGCAGCAAGTCGAGCAATGTGTCGAGCTGGCCATAAAAACGCAATACGCCATAGCTCAGGTCCTGGACAGCTCCGCGTTGCTGCCTCGAAAGATTGCCATGGCTGCCCCATGCACCTTGGAGCACCGGGGTCAAACTGGCCCCGGCCAGCACCTCGTACACGACCTCCATGGCGAGACGCTGGATTTCGATCATGGCCGGGGGTCGAAGCAGTCACCGGGCGTGAGTGGAAACCCCGACAGGAATTCATGTGCGCTCAATTCCTTTCCGCCGGCTTTTTGCATGGTTTCCAGTATCAGCGTTCCCCTGCCGCATGCGACCGCGATACCATCGCGTCCCGTCGAGAGAATTTCCCCAGGCCGTCTTTCAGCGGTGCCACTGTCATCCGCTGCCATGCGGGCACGCCACATTTTGATGGAAGTCCCCTTCAAGCGACTGTACGCGCCCGGTCGCGGGTTGAACGCCCTTACTGCACGGCTGAGATATGCCGCATCCCGTTGCCAGTCGATTTCGGCTTCCTCTTTCCCGATCTTGGGCGCGTACGTCGCGCCCGCCTCATCCTGTGGCCGGGCAAGGAGCTTCCCCTTCTCCAGGAGTGCGAGCGCCTCCACTATGCAGTGCGCTCCCAGCGAGGCGAGCTTGTCATGCAAGGTTCGGGATGTGTCATCTGGCGCGATGGCGATACCTCGCGCCAGCAGTATGGCGCCGGTATCCAGGCCCGGATCCATCTGCATGATGGTGATCCCCGTTTCGTGATCTCCGGCAAGAATAGCGCGCTCGATCGGTGCCGCACCCCGCCAGCGTGGCAGCAGGGACGCATGGATATTAAGGCAGCCAGATCCCGGTATGGGGAGAACAGGGGGAGGGAGGATCATTCCGTAGGCGGCCACAACCATGAAGTCCGCCCCGACAGCGCCCAGTTGCGCATGAAGTTCAGATTGGTTCAGCGAAGCCGGTTGCAGCAGACAGAGGCCATACCGTTGCGCTGTCAGCTTGACCGCGCTCCCGGCGGTTTTCATGCCTCGTCCCGCCGGGCGGTCCGGCCGGGTCAGAACCAGGGCGATCTCATGCCCGGCTGCTATCAGTGCCTCGAGCGCGCAGGCTGCAAACGGCGGCGTTCCGGCAAAAATGACCTTCATGGCAGGGGGGTGAGAGTGGGGGTGGGCATGGAAGGATAAGAACGGAAAAAACCTTCATGCTGCAGGCTTGTTTTTTTTTCTACAGCCATCGCTGTGTTCCAATAAAGCCTTGTTCCAATCGGACAGATTGGAACGACCGGAGATCAGTAGTGTCCGGAAAATTAGCTGAAGAGATTCAATTGGTTAGTATTTTGAGGCA
>CAZYYR010000130.1:5177-7114 GCA_964651465.1 uncultured Nitrosospira sp. | reverse complement strand
AATGAAATCAGTGAATATCCTGTGCGGGACATCATAAGCAAAATCGGGCACGGGGTGCATGAGAACCGGGACCATCAGGCATATCCGCAGTACCGGGCAAACTGGCAGGGCAGGCAGATGGACCACGGCTACCCTTGCCGGAAGAAAACCATTCAGCTGAGATAGTAATAATAATGAGAATGATTGTCAATAACAAATCAAGCACGCGTTGAAAGGGAAGCCGGGGAAGCCGCGCCAGCGTCCGGGCAATCCGGATTGTGCAGCTTTTTTCACCACCTCGTTCATGAGGGATATCGGCATGCGGTTACGACATGTCCTATAAATACAAGGGGGCAATAGTCGCTACGACCTATATTGCCGATAGTGCTTCACCGTTTATATGAGGAGAAATGAAATGTCCAATGTATGGGTATGCAAGTTCGACGGCACGATCCAGTGCGACGAGGATGCAAAGGAAATTACTCTGGAACAAATGCGCAAGCAGCTCGCTGCGCTCATCGGCGACGACAACATCCTCGACATGAAAAAAACGTCCCGGCCGATGATCACGCTTTGCGGCATGCCGACCGGCCGCCTGAATAGCTATGAAATTACCGCAAAAGGATGGTTCGTGCTAAGCAGGGGAATCGTCGGGCCGCAAGGCTTCGAGCGATGTGAGAAGGATGCCGGCAAAAAAGAGAAAGCAGGCGCTGCCGAGGCTGATATCAATATGGGCCAGGTCATTGGGATATGCACCAGTTCCAACCCGGTCTTCATACGGGAACTGCCAGGTCATCCGGTAAGGGTATACAAAACGGGAGACCCTTTGACAAAAGACTGGAGGCCCGACCGCGTGAATATCGAAACTGATACTGAAGGCATCATCGTAAGAGTGTGGTTTGGATAGACAGTTTTTTGCTCTGGCGGTAGTACGCCGATGGCAATTCAGTGTCCACAGGCAAATGGCAGGCCCGAGATAACAGGAGGGCATGCAGCACAGCGGTACCCTCCTGCGCGCGATAGATGCATTTCGGGTGCTGGCGCACAAATCGACGCTGGGCGTTCGCGGGCAGTCGTCAGCCACTCTGCATTGAAAGTGGGGAATGTAACTTAATCGAGTAGGCAGACAGGCGGCTACTTCTGTAGGATGGGAACCATCCTGTCACTGGTATTGACCGCGATCACCAAAATTGCTATCGCGGCCCGCTATGTGCGCTTACGCACAGCAGCACACCGTAGGCAGGCCTAATATCCAGCGACACAAACTGTTACTCATGCGGTGCAACCTGCTGCCTGCCCCCGCTTCATGGGAAGGACATCCTTCATGCAGCAGCACCTTTATGGAGATCCCGGATGGCAAGAAAGAGCAACCCGCTCCATGTCGGCTTCATTCCGGACGGCAATCGCCGCTGGGCTCTGGATCACGGCCTGTCCAGGGAGGAAGGATACGCCCACGGGATCGATCCCGGGCTTTCCCTGTATGAAATATGCAAACACCGGGGAATAGTGGAGGCCTCGATTTATTGCTTTACACAGGACAACACCCGCCGCCCCCCTGCTCAGAAACTTGCTTTTACCGATGCCTCCGTGGCATTCGCTTTCGAAATTGCGCGGCGCGGCGCCGCGCTGCTGGTGGTGGGCGACGAAACTTCGGCCCAGTTTCCCAAGGCGCTCACGGAGTTCCGGACGCGCCAGGGAAACGGCATGAAGGTTAACCTGCTCGTCAACTACGGCTGGGAATGGGATCTGGCCGGGCTCAAGAACGGCGGGTTGCGCTCGGAAGATGTTTCCCGCATCGACATGGTGGTGCGCTGGGGGGGCGGCAGGCGCCTGAGCGGATTCCTGCCCGTGCAGTCCGTCTATGCCGACTTTTACGTGCGGGACGAATACTGGCCCGATTTCCAGCCGCGGCATTTCGATCAGGCGCTCTCCTGGTTCCGCAGACAGGACCGCACGTT
>CAZYYR010000130.1:0-5077 GCA_964651465.1 uncultured Nitrosospira sp. | reverse complement strand
CCCCTTTTCTCCTTCTTCCTGTTTCATTTATTTATGGCTTTGGCTTCCCGCCTTGGCATGCTGCGTGGATGAACCGCCGCGAGCGGACGATGATGACGAGGAATGACTGCTGGCGCCGCGGCCGCCTCCATGGGACGCCTCGCCCCCCTTGCGGCCCGCTTCGCGGGCCTCCGCTGAACTGAATTCGTGCGCGGTTCCTTTCTCATGGGCGGCCTTTCCGCCCTTTCTTGCGATTTCACGCTGTTTCTCCGGATCCATGGATGCGAAACCGCGTTTGCTCGTATTTCCGCTGCTGGTCTTGGCAGGCATATGACCTCCTCATAAAATATCGAGAATTGCCGTGGGCAGCGCAGTGGCGCGCCATTTTTCCGCGTCTCCGCCGGCTTTCACGGAACCGTCTCTACCCGACGGTTCCGGAATCGAAAAACGGGAATCGGCGGAATCCCTTCCGGCAGAGATACGGATACATGATAATTGCATCGATCGGGGATTTATGTTCGGCGCCACACATACGCCGAAAAAAGCACGGGTTTGTGCTTCTGCTCGATGCGGAATCAGTTTCAGCCATGAATGGATGATAAGGCCATTGCCTCGATGGCCCGCACTTCGCCACCCTCATCCTTCCGGGCTTCGGCAACAATCTACATTGCGGAGATCAGCTCTTTCAGCATCATGAAATCCACCGGCTTGGTAAGATGGTAATCGAAGCCGCATTCGCGCGACAGCCTGCGGTCTTCCTCCTGGCCCCAGCCCGTCAGGGCGATCAGCTTGATACCGTCGAACTGGGGCTGCTCCCGAATGCGGCGGGCCGCTTCGTAACCGTTCATGCCCGGCATGCCAATATCCATGAGTACGACCTTCGGCCGGAAACCGGGAATTTCCGCAAGCGCCGCAGGCCCGCTGTGCGCCACCCTGACGTTAGCGCCGATGGACTCAAGCAGCAGGCACAGGACTTCAGCTGCATCCTGGTTGTCATCCACCACCAGGATACGCACCCCGGATTGCCCGGGCGCTGCATTTTCTTCTCCCCGCATATTTTCCTGCACCGCCGCTTTCGACAGAGGCAGATGCACGATGAACTCGCTGCCCCGATCCTTGCCGGCACTCCTTGCCTCGATGCGTCCTCCATGCATTTCGACCAGCCGATGAACCAGGTTGAGTCCGATACCCAGTCCCTGCTGGGTGCCGATCCCGTTGCGCCGTTCCTGGACAAACATGTCGAACAGGCGTGGCAGCATTCCTGCCAGGATGCCTATCCCGTCATCCCGCACGGATATGGTGGCCAGGCCCCCATCCTTGCAGGCAGCAAGCCAGATGCCGCCGCCCTGGGGGGTATAGCGGGCGGCATTGTTCAGCAGGTTGATGAACACCTGTTCGAGGCGCACCGCATCGGCATCCACGATCAGGGGCATTTCAGGAAGAGACAGGGCCAGTTTCTGCTGCTTTTGGTCGATCTGCACCCTGCTCGCCTCGACTGCATTGCGCAATATGGGCGACAAATCCAGGGGAGCGAGCCGCAACTCGACCTTTCCGCTGGTGATGCGTGATATCTCGAGCAGATCGTCCACCAGGCGTATCATGGAATGGACCTGGCGGTTGATGACCGGCAACAGTTGTGGAACAGCGGCAGTCCCCCCGGGGCGGGAAATGAGCGCAAGTGCATTGGCAATCGGTGCGAGCGGGTTGCGCAGTTCGTGCGCCAGCGTGGCCAGAAACTCGTCCTTGCGCCGGTCTGCTTCCCGCAAGGAAGTTTCTGCGTTCACGGCCTTGGTGATGTCGAGCGACATCCCCACATGTCCGGCATACTCGTCCTCTGCGCTGAACCACGGCAGTGCATGGCTCTCCAGCCAGCGCCAGCCGCCGCCAGGGACGCGCACCCGGAGGCGCTGCTGGAAGCGGGTGCGGCTGACCAGCGCCTGCTTCAATGCCGCCAGGTAGGCAGGTGCGTCATCCGGATGAATAATGGTGCGCCATCCGGAGCCCATCAAGGTGTCGGCTGGCCTGCCCACCGTTTCAACGTATCGTGCATTGAGGTAGACTGCCTCCCCCTCCTCGTTTACCTGCCAGACCAGGGCAGGCGACGCTTCCGCCATGGCGCGGAACCTGGCTTCGCTTTCGCGCAGGCTCTGCTCGGCATGCATTCGCTCCGTCTGGTCGAGCACATACCCCACGCCGCTTTCTTCATTGAGCACCTTGGCTGCGAACAGCGCCCACCAGCGGGAGCCGTCCTCCCGGCAGAATTCCCGCTCGTAATGACGTGTGCAGCCCGTCATCGCAAACTCGTTCAATGCAAGCATAACGATTTCCCTCCATTCGGAAGGCGTCGGCGCAGCGAAACGCAACAGTCCTGCTTCTCCGTCTCGCCGCCACAGGCCATTCATTTTCAGGAACGCATCGTTTGCATCGGTAATGTTTCCCAGTCTGTCGAAGAAAATCACACCAACCGTATCGATGCCCAGGGCCCGCCGGAAATGTTCCTTGCTTTCGATCAGTGCCTCTTCAGCCCGTTTGCGCTTCTGGATATGCGCCGTGACATCTTTTCCATGGCACAGGATGCGCCGGCACACACCATCCTCATCGAAGAGCGGCTGATAAATGAGATCGAGAAAATGCTCTTCGGCAGCTTCGCCGGCCGCCTTGATGAAGGCTGTCGGCAATCCGAATCCCATGTAGGGTTTGCCGGTGGTCATCACCTTGGCCAAAAGTTCTTCATAACCGCATCCGGCCGCTTCGGGAATGGCCTCGAAGGCAGCCCTGCCGATCAGCTTCCGTTGACCGACAAGCTGGTAATAGGCATCGTTCGCGAACTCGAAGATGAAGTCGGGTCCGCGCAGAACGCACAGGAACGAGGGCGAGGTGCGGAACAGCGCCTCGAACAATTCGAGCCGCTTCGCCTGCAACGCCTCCTTGTCCTGCTGCTGCCGCGCCTCTCGGATTCGTGCCTGAACAAGTGCGGTCGTTTCAGTCACCATGACCAGCACCCCGCCGGGGGTAGCCCTGCAGTTCCCCCCCTCGCTCGGACTCGGACCCGGCACGGGGCTGTAGGAGAGCGTGAAGAAAGACTCCTCCGGGACACCATTGCGGTCCAGGACCAGCCTCTGATCGTCGAACGCATGACTCTTGCGCTCCTCCATCACGCTCCGGCAAACGGGACCCACGAAATCCCAGACCTCGGGCCAGCAGACCGCGACGCTCTGGCCCAGCCCGTCGGGATGCTTGACACCCATCAAGTCGCGATAGGCATCGTTGTAGATCTGTATGAAATCATGGCCCCAGAGCAGAATTGCCGCCGACGGCAGTGCCAGCAGCATCTCCACGGCGAACTGCAGATGTGCCGGCCATGCATGGACCGGCCCAAGCCCCGACTCGATCCAGTCATGGGCAAAAATCATGCGGCCCATTTCCGTGTCCTGCAGCCAGCCTGGCATCCCGCCATCGCTCATGGACAGAGGCGGAGATGCTTCAACGTTATGGATGTCGGGATTTTTCATGAAGATGGGGGAAACTGTTCATGAAGAAACGCATGCTTTCAGATTAGCATGTCTTGCACCATTTGCAGTCATGCCATGGTTCGCCGCGGAGAAGAAACGATCGTGGCCGGTTTTTCTTTTTGCAACCCATAACCTGATATCGGTCAGGAACAGGCCGGAATAAAACCTTTATACTGATATTGCCCAGCACATACGGTTGTATTTTGCCGGCCGTCGCTGCTCCGATTCCCTGTCGTCCGATCCTGTTCCATTTTTTCCAGATTCTCGTGCGTTTCATGGGCAACCGTTAAAACCTCCGCCTTAGGCAACTGTCGAAAAAATGTCGGCAGGGCCGGCCGATTTCCATCTTTCGGGGGCATTTCGAGGTCTTTCGGAGCGTGTCAAGGAGATCACCCATATGGACGATAACGAAGAAAGCCTCCCATCCTCTTCTGCCTCCCATAGCGCCAACGCCATCCTTCAGGCGGGAGAGCGCGTCGAGCAGGAACTCATGCAGATCAGGAAGGAACTGGAAGAAAAGACGCGGCAACTGGACAACGCGCTCACTATTCTGCGCGCCACCATGGAATCAGCCTCCCATGGGATACTGGTTACCGATGAGACTGGTCTCGTATTGCGCTTCAACGAGCGATACCTGCGGATGTGGAACATTCATCCAAGTGTAATGGACACGGGGCAGCACAGAATACTGGCGAAGTTCTGCTGCAAACATATCGCCGATCCGCAGCGATTCCTCAACCGGATGAAGGAAATCTACGAAACATGGCCCCCGGAGACCAGCGAACTGCTGGAGCTCAGCGATGGCCGCACATTCGAGGGAACGTCGAAAATCCAGTACGCCGACGGACGAAGCATCGGCCGTATCTGGAGTTTCAGGGATGTCACGGCGCGCAGGCGGGCGGAAGAAGCCTTGCGGGACAGCAACGAGCGCCTGTTTTTCATGGCGGATGCGATGCCGCAGAAGATTTTCACGGCCCGGCCGGACGGCGACGTGGATTATGTCAACCAGCAGTGGCGCGACTATACTGGCCTGGTCCTCGAGCAGATAGCGGGTTGGGAGTGGATCAGGCTCATTCATGCCGAAGAAGCCGGAGAGTGTACCAGGCTCTGGCGGCATTCGCTGGCCACGGGAGAACCGTTCCGCATGGAGTGCCGCTTCCGCCGTGCGGCTGGAGATTATCGCTGGCACCTGATCCAGGCAAGGGCCAAGCGCGATATCCGCGGCAATATCACGATGTGGGTGGGCTCGAACACGGACATTCACTCCATCAAGCAGGCGGACGAGGAAAAAAAGCAGCTGCTCGAGAATGAGCGCGTCGCACGCGGCGAAGCGGAACGGGCCAATCACACCAAGGATGAATTTCTGGCTACCCTGTCGCATGAACTGAGAACGCCGCTCAATGCGATTCTGGGCTGGTCCCAGCTCATTCTGCAGGGAACGATGAACGTGGATAATGTCCGGCGGGGAATCGAAACCATCGAACGGAATGCCCGTGCACAGAACAAGCTTATCGAGGATCTCCTGGAAATAACCAGTATCATGTCCGGCAAGGTTCGGCTCGACATGCAGCAGGTGGACATTGCCA
>CAZYYR010000129.1:0-7119 GCA_964651465.1 uncultured Nitrosospira sp. | reverse complement strand
TTTCTGAAGAGTTTTTATTTGAAGGTTTCAATGATTGCCCCCTCTGATATTCTCAATGCCCGGATTCTGATCGTCGACGACAGAAGAGGGAACGTCGAGCTGATCCGCGGCATGCTGGCTGATGCAGGCTACACTTCAGTGGCATCCACTACGGATCCGCGGGAAGTCTGCGATCTGCATCGCTTGAATCGATACGATCTCATCCTGCTCGATGTGATGATGCCGGAAATGGATGGATTCCAGGTAATGGAAGGTTTGCGAAAAATAGGGGCCGAACTGTCCGGCCCCCTTCCCCAAAGTGCGTTCCGGATCGAACAGGAAGTTGATCTTCCAGTTCTCGTGATTACCGCCCAGCCTGGGCACGAGGCACGCGCGCTCGAAGCCGGCGCGAAAGGATTCATTACGAAGCCCTTCGATCGGCTCGAGGTGTTGACTCATATTCGCGATGTACTGGAAATCAGGCTCCTGCAGCAAAAGATGCGGTGGTTCGCGTCGAGGCTAGAAGCGGTGCCTGCAAGACATCCTGAGCCGTTACGGGAAGCGGAGGATCCGCTGGATCAGCTTGTACACTATGATGCGCTGACTCATCTTCCCGATCGTGCCCTGTTTCACGGCTTTCTCCAGAAAGTCATAAAGCAGGCCCAACTCAATCACCGGATCGTTTCCGTGCTATTCATCGACATCGATGATTTCAAAAGCATAAATGAAACGTTTGGGTACGGATTTGGGGATGAGCTTTTACGCGAGTTCAGCCTGCGCCTGCTGGAGTGCCTGCGCATGACCGACATTGTGGCGCGGCTGGGCGGCGACGAGTTTGGCTGTATTCTGGTCGCGCCCGATGGGTCGGCAAATGCGGCGATCGTGGTAAGCAAAATCAGGGAAGCGTTGCGTCGACCGTTTGATTTGCATGGTCACCGGATCACGCTGACTGCCAGTATCGGGATCAGTGTCTATCCAACGGATTCACGCGACGCCGATACCCTGGTCAAAAACGGCGATACCGCCATGTATCGATCGAAGAAGGCAGGCAAGGACACTTATCGCTATTTTACCGCGGAGATGAATGCCCAGGCGATGGAGAAACTGGACCGGGAAAACGCCTTGCGTCACGCGCTGGATCGAAACGAATTCATACTGCATTATCAGCCGAAGGTGGATCTCGTCAGCGGTCGTGTCACGGGGGTGGAAGCCCTGATAAGGTGGAAGCGATCCGGGTACGGTATCGTTGCTCCGCTGGAGTTCATCCCGCTGCTCGAACAGACCGGCCTGATCAGCCAGGTGGGCGCATGGGTGATCGAGAGCGCATGCCGGCAGATTGCGGAGTGGCGCCGTCAGGGAGCAGGTGAGATTCCCGTCTCGGTCAATGTATCCGGCCGGCAGTTTTCGCAGGGTACGCTCAATCAGGATGTGATACGCGCCACCCGGATAAATGGTGTCCAGCCGGAGTTGCTGGAATTCGAGTTGCAGGCCGAACGGGCCCTTAGGGAAAACAGCATCGAATCCGACCTGCTTGAACTGGAGCTGACGGAAAGCTCATTGATGATGCATGCAAGAAAGACCGCTGTCATTCTCGGAAGGTTGAAAGGGCTGGGAATCCGGATTTCGATCGATGATTTCGGGATGGGCTATTCGAGCCTTTCCTACGTCAAACGGTTTCCTGTCGATGCTTTGAAGATCGACCATTCTTTCATACGGGAAATCACCACCAATTCCGCGGATGCCGCAATCACGACCGCAATCATCGACATGGCGCACAGCCTGGGCATGCGTGTAGTCGCCGAAGGCGTGGAGACCGCAGAGCAGTTCGACTTCCTGCGGAAGCGCGCATGCGACGAGGTTCAAGGCTACTATTTTGCACAGCCGCTGCCGGCCGAGGAGATATCCGAACTCTTCCTGAGCGGGAAGGAGTTTATCGCGCTGGCATGACTGCCGTGCTTCCCCCGCGACGGCGTTATTGCTGACAATCGGCAGCTCACGCGGCTTTTGGGGGATGCTTTGGACCCATAGTCGAGCCAGACCGGGTAGAATAGGCTCTTATGCATAGGGCCCGGCGTTTCAATTCTTTTTTCATCGAGCATGCGTTTTGCCTGCCTAGGTAGCGGCTCGCAGGGGAACAGCCTGGTAGTCGAGGTGGTGAATACGCGCGTGCTGCTCGATTGCGGCTTTACTCTCAAGGAAACTTTGGCCCGCCTGGCCCGGCTCGGTCTCGAACCCGGCGCAATCGATGCAATCGTGGTAACGCACGAGCATGGCGACCACGTTGCCGGCGTTGCCCGGTTCGCGCACAGATTCGGTATCCCCGTATGGTTGACGCATGGCACCTTGCGCCGTGTCGAGAGAACGTTCAGGCTGCTGCCGCAGGTCAATATCATCAGCGGATACCAGCGTTTTGCGATCAATGATATCGAGATCGAGCCTTATCCGGTTCCCCATGATGCCCACGAGCCGGCCCAGTTCGTATTCAGCGACGGGGTGCGCCGGTTGGGCGTGCTGACTGATACCGGTTGTTCGACGCCTCACATCGAGGCAACCCTTAGCGGCTGCGACGCACTTGTGCTGGAATGCAATCACGATGCGCAGATGCTGGCAGGCAGCGATTATCCGCCCAGGCTCAAGCAGCGGGTAGGAGGGCGATTCGGGCATCTTGAGAATTCCGTATCGGCGAATCTTCTTGCGCGGCTCGACTGCACCCGCCTCCAGCATATCATTGCCGCTCACCTGAGCCAGAAAAACAATACTCCGCTGCTAGTGAGGATGGGGTTGAGCAGTGCTTTGAATTGCGAAATGGACTGGATAGGCGTGGCCGATCAGAGCCACGGCTTTCAGTGGCGGGACCTGTTATGAGGGAAAAATAACGAAGCCGTCGTGAAGACGGCTTGGGCGGGCTTTTTTTGTCGAAAGAAGGATGCTTCCCTCAGCTGCATGCATCCGCATGCGGATGAGTTTGTCAGGGAGTGACCGGATATCGCTGTACAGCCTGGGTTTTCGTTAGGTTTTTTCCGTACACCCCATGCACTGAACGACCGATATCCATTCTCCTTTTCCCCTACTCCTGCGGAGCGTCCGTGCCGGCAGAGCCATCGGAATCCGCTTCAGATGAGGCGGCAGAATCCCCGGAACCCGATTGCTGGGACATGATTTTCTCGAAGTTCTCCTTCTCCTGTTCCGGAAGCGCCTGGTTCGGCTTGCCGCATGCTGTCATCGTCAGAATTATGGTGGCTGCAAGAAGCGTGAATTTCATTGTCATCCTCTCTTTTGATTATTTCAAGTTTATGATTATATAATTAAAATTGTTGGCTTTTCAAGCTTCCCCGTACGATTTCCTCATGAGAGGCGCCACCACCGGCTGAACCAGATCCTGTCTGTGAATCGTATCGCCAAGAAAAAAGCCATCCTGGAAGATGGCTTTTCGGTGCGTACCTTATTTCTATTAATGACCTGCGGGAATAGGGCTCTTGCCCTCAGGGAGGGGGTTACCGTTACCATCGAGGTTATGCCCGGGAAGAACAGCTTGGCCAGAATATTCATCTTCTTCATCTGCCGGAGCTGCAGCCACAGCGGTAGCCGTATCAGCGGCCGGAGCGGCAGAGGTTTCTTCAGGGGCGCCACTACGCTCCTGATCAAGGGTGGTGCCTTCCTCGGTACGGGTTCCGTATGTTTCTGTATTGGCGGGTAGCGCCTGTTCCGGTCGTTTGCATGCCGTAAGGGCGAGCGTCGCCATCAGTGCGGCGGCAAGTAATGAAAGTTTCATTATCGGGAAGTCCTTAATAGAAATAAAAAATAGGGTGTGACGGACTCATTATATCGTAAAATTTCTGCTGACCAATCTAAATTTACGAAAACGTCGTACCGTTTTCTTCAACCCGCCGGCGGAGAGCGGCTCCTTTATTGCTGCCGGTTACTGGGCAGGTGCTTCTTCCTTGGCAGCACTGCCGTCCGCGTCTTGAGCTTCACCAGACTCTTTGTCAAGCTCGTCAAAATTCGGTGCTGATTCACGCTCGGCCATTGCGGAAGGAGGCGGTTTGTCCATAGGATGTTTTTTATATTCACACGCTGATAAGGATAATGTCATTGCTGCCAGAACGATAGCAAGGAGTGAGTATTTCATTATTCAACCATCCTGTTGTTTTACGGAAAAAAGGTAGTGTAACAGAACCATTTTGGCCGCACAAACGAGGCCACGGACAGGCGGTATCCATTCATGGACCCTTGCTCCGGGAGTTCAGGCAAAAAAATGCCGTCCCGAAGGACGGCTTTTTTGAAGACTTGCTTATTCGTATTAATATTTGGGTTCTTCCGCGGGTGGTTCACTTTTTCCCTCCGTCTCGGCAGCGGCTTCTCTCTGGGCTGCGTCAATATCTGCATCACTGAGCTGTCCTTCACGTTTCTCCCAGAGGCTGGGGGGGTATTGCCCGGGTTTCCCTTCCCCGGCCTTGTGCTCTTTCATTTGATCACATGCGCTGAAGGTAAGCGTTACCAGGGCGGCGGCGAGGAGCGAGTACTTCATTTTTTTAATCTCCTTTATAGGTTTATGATGAATCAGGTAAATATGATAAAGCATTTCAGCGATTCGAATCTTCGAAGACCACCATCGTTAATGGCCACTATCTTAATAGCAGAATTCAGAAATGTTGTCCAGTTGTTGCCTCCGAAAGGCAGAAGTGATAAGGCATTCGCGCAAAAAACCAGTCGCCGTGCGATCTGCCGAAACCTGATGCATGTTGCCTTGCTCCACCGAATGCACCGGCATCTCCTGAACATGGATCGGCTTCTTTGTATCTCTATTATATGGTGGACCTGATGGAAAAATTCAAACTGCTGGAATCGCCTGCTGCACCCGGTGATCCTTTTTGAATTCATAGCGTTCCTGGCTGGACATAACCGTACCGATACCATTGGTAAAGCAGTTCGATCGCTTCCTCGCCGGGCATCTGCCCTGATGGCATCGTCATGTGGTCAGCCAGCTGTTGCAGCATCTGGCAGGCCTCTGTGCCAACCGTATAGGCGTCGCCGTTCAGGTAAAAATTTTTTTCTTTGAAAAGCATGCGGGTTTTCAAATCCAGATGCAATCCTTCCCTGGTCAGGCGGTCCGCGAATTCCTGCCTCGTCAGAGGCTTTGAAGGCGGTTCAAAAAACACATGGGGCTTGGGCTCGGTAAGATACATGCCGATAAAGCGTTCCATATCGCCCGAGCCCCATCTGATTTCGTGCAGCACGGTGCTCACCTGGTGCAGCAGGGCTGCGTCCAGGCAACCCGGATGCGATGGAGAATCAATATCGGGGTCGTGGTACATGCCGTCCACGTTGTAGTGATCCTGCATATAAACGAGAAAGGCGGTGACGAGTTCCTGATAGGCCGGGGCGCGAAAGCCGATCGAATAGGTCATGCAGTCGTCCTGGGCGATGCCGTTATGGGCGTAGCCGGGGGGCAGGTACAGCATGTCGCCCGGTTCGAGCAGCCACTCCTGTTCGGCCCTGAAATCGTGCAGCAGTTTCAACGGTGCATCTTCGATCAGCGTCTTGTCCTGCTGTGCTGAGATCTGCCACAAACGGTGCCCCATGCCCTGCAGCAGAAAAACATCGTACGAATCGAAATGCGGACCTACCCCGCCCCCCGCAGGTGCATAGCTGACCATCAGATCGTCGAGCCGGAAATGGGGAAGGAAATTGAACTTCAACAGCAGTCCACGGGCTGCAGGCAGGAAATGGTTGATGTCCTGAACCAGTAAAGTCCAGGATTTTTTCGGCAGGCGTGAAAAGGCGGCGCGCGTGAACGGGCCCTGCCTGACGTTCCATTTGTTCCTGTGCCGGGTAACCAGGCGGGCCTCGACATCGTCGCGGCACGCTAGCCCGATCAGGTCTTCTTTACCCAGCAATCCCTGAAACCCCGACAGGGCTCCGCGTATCATCAGGGGTTTTTTTTGCCAGTGCTCGCGCAGAAAGTTTTTCGCGGACATGCTTCCTAGGAGGGCAAGTTCCAGGTCGGGATTGTGAGTGCTTGATCCCAAAGGCGCTGTCGAATCCCGGGCGGTTGCCGATGAAGCTCCTTTCAGCTTTCGTTCGCTCATCTGCCGCGCATGAACATTCTGTCGAGTTCCGCCAGGCTGATTTCGAACCAGGTGGGTCTGCCATGATTGCATTGGCCGGCCCGTTCGGTTATTTCCATTTCCCGCAGCAGCGCATTCATTTCAGGAATGGTCAGTTTGCGATTGGCACGCACCGCGCCATGACAGGCCATGGTGGCAAGCAGTTCATTTCGTCTCCCGGTGAGTACGCGGCTGGCGCCGAACTCGCGGATTTCGCCCAGGATGTCACGCGCAAGTTGTACGATATCCGCGTCCCTGAGCGCCGCCGGCACCGATCTCACCACCAGTGTCGTCGGGGAGAGAGAAGAAATATCGAACCCCAATTCATTCAACATGGCGCTGTTTTCTTCGGCCACGGCAATGTCCAGGCTGTCCGCATGAAAAGTCGCCGGGATGAGCAGGGGCTGCATTGCAAGCGTACGGCCCTCCAGCGCGGCCTTGAGTTTTTCATACAGGATGCGCTCATGCGCGGCATGCATGTCGACGATGAGCAGGCCGCGCTCGTTCTGCGACAGGATATAGATCCCAAGCAACTGTGCCAGGGCAAAACCCAATGGCGGCGTATCCGAATTTGCCCGATCGTTTTCGGTATCGGCCGATATAACCGATGCGTCCGCCGTTTCTGCGTTGGAGCCATCCCTGCCAAACAATATGGAGTAGAAGGCACTCGATTCCGCTGCCTTCACGGAACTGGACGAAGCGGCAAGCGGTATCTGGCGCGAATGAGCGTATGGCGCATCGGCACGATTGCCTGGCGGCATGCCTGATTCCCGCTCCTTAGTGTTCATGGACAAGTGTGCCGGAACGGCAGCGGCGGACTGCGGCGAGGCAAGCGCTTTGCTGACCGCATGAAAGATGAATTGATGCAGCGCGCGCGGATCGCGGAACCTCACCTCAATCTTTGTGGGATGCACATTTACATCCACGCCGGAAGGATCCATCTCCAGGAACAGCACGAAGGCGGGATGCCGGTCGTGGTGAAGGATATCGCGATAGGCTTCGCGCAACGCATGCGCCACCAGCCTGTCGCGTA
>CAZYYR010000128.1:0-7132 GCA_964651465.1 uncultured Nitrosospira sp. | reverse complement strand
GGTCCCGCTCTTCTCTTTCCCGCGGCAATGGGATATACAATCCCCCTATGCACAAACTCCTGCCTGTCTTTGCAAGCCTGTCCTTCATCGTCCTCCTGGCATTACTGACCACCCTATGGCTGGCCATAGAAGACCAGCCTCGCGTCGATCGGCAGATTGTTCTTACACCGGATCACATTGGCCGCGCGAAAAAGATTCTGGACGCACACCGTCATTGGGTAAAACCGGGGATGATGGCCATGGCGACGGTTACACCGGACGATGCCGACCTTGCCGCGAATTATCTCGCTCACCGGCTGTGGAAAGGCAATGCCGAGCTCGCCCTGGCCGATCGTAATGCCGGCGTCCGTCTGAGCGTCCCCATGTCCGCCGGGTGGCTCAACGGCTACTTGAACCTAGAGGCGGCCCTGGTGGAAAAGGACGGATTACCGCAGCTCAGATCCGTACAGATCGGCAGGCTTCTACTGCCCGACACGTTTACGGATATAGTCGTATCCCTGCTCGTGCAGTGGCTGCGGCGCAGCCCCGAGTACCGGACGGGATTCGATGCGCTTCGAAGAGTGAAGCTCTCGCGGCGGGGATTGAGCGTCGTCTACCGTTGGCCTGAGGGATTCTCCGGAGAAATGAAAGCGTCGATCGTTGGTGACCAGGAACGCGAACGGCTGCTGCGCTATCAAACTCTTCTGACGTCGCTCAGCAGGCAAACCGGAACAGCCGTGCCTCTGGCAGAGATTCTGTCGCCATTGATGCGGTTCGCTGCCGAGCATTCGATGAATGGAGATGCCGTTGCGGAAAACCGCGCTGTCATACTGGTCGTGACATTCCACGTGCTGGGCATTCCCCTGAAGCAGATTCTTCCGCAGATTACTGCCTTGCCTCGCCCAGTTTCCCAAGTGGTCATGATCGACGGTCGTGACGATTTCGCCAAGCACTTCATGGTTTCCGCCGCCATTGCCGCCTATGCCGATACGGCTCTATCCGATGCGATCGGACTGTACAAGGAGATCGAGGACTCCCGCCATGGCAGCGGCTTTTCGTTCAATGACCTTGCGGCTGACAGGGCTGGCACAAAATTCGGGGAAAAAGGCGTTGCGAGCGAGGCCTCCGCGCGCCAGCTTCAGCACCGGGCCGGAGCGGCTCTCGAAGATGCGGATCTCATGCCGGCCTGGACGGATCTGCCCGAGTTCCTGCCGGAGGCGGAATTCAGGCGCCGCTTCGGCGGAACCGATTCGCCGGCCTATCGCCAGATGATGGCAAAGATAGAGGAACGAATTGCCGCTCTGGCGGTGCTGCAATGAACACCCGAGACGGTCGGGCTGATCGTTTCCAGCGCAAACCCTGAGTCCGGATGAAAGATCAGGTCGGCAGGATAGAGCGTGGGCAGAAGGGGGAGTGTTTCATACTCCGGGCCGGCAGTCTGTGTCGATGCCGCCCCAGCGTATGGGATCAGTCAATGAAGAAAGGTGCTGCGAGGTCGGCTTTCGCTACCCTACAGCCTGCTGATAAATGCAGAAACGGTAGACTGGGTCCATTCATCGATGTCGCGCTGGCCCACCGGTTCGGGCAATTTGGAAGGAAGCTTGTCGTTATCACCATGAATGAGCAGCACGGGCATCTTCGCGTCGTAGGCACAGCGCAATTCCCATTGCTGACCATCCGCCCTGACTATGTTCTTCGTCACCAGGGCAATTACCCCGTCACAACCGGTTACTTTTTCACGGCATTCATCCTTCCAGGCGGGCTCCCACGACTGCTTGATCGGCATTTCCTCGAAAGAGTATTGCGTCTGCTCTTTTTTCAATTGATCGAGAAGGTCATCGTGAGCCTTCCTGTCCCTGAGTGCGAAGCTGATAAAAATCTTGTTTGTTTTTGCAGTCATCAATTGCCTCCCTGGAGTATTATCGTTGCTGTACCGAATTCAGTTCAATTTTTCCATCATCGCGTCATCGCCGAACGGACGCTTCCTGCTCTCATCGATGAATAGAATCCATCAATTCCCCGATCCCCGGCGGGCCGTCACCTGAATCTCGATAAGCATCCGCGGATCGGATAATCCGGCCGAAAGCATCATTGCCGCCGGCCTGATCTCCCCAAGATATTTGCGAAATATCGGCCAGCACTTGGGAAAATCCTTCGTCTCGGGAAACACATAGGTCACACGGACAATATCCGCCAGACTCGCCTCGGCCTCGCGCAATGCAGCCTCTATGTTCCTGAAGCATTGCTCAGCCTGCGCCAGCACATCATCCGATATGGTCATCCGGCTGTAATCGAACCCCGTCGTGCCAGAGACGAAAATCCAGTCACCCTCCACCACGGCTCTGGAATAACCGATCTCCTGCTCGAATGTAGAACCTGAGCTTATCAAGCGGCGCGGCATTGATCCTCCCCTTCATGTTTTATAGTGACAACTGACCCGGCTTGCATGAAAAGCACCCGCCGGATAAAAGATCGTATATCGCTTTACAGTCCGGCAAGCCCCAACGCTCCTGTCAATGAGAGAAGCACTGGTTCTTGTCCGATACGACGGTACAGGCGTATCGCATCTGCTGCAGGTTTCCGGCGCGGTTGAAGACATATTCCGCCCTCAGCGTCTTGAACTGTGCATCGGTAAATGAAATGGAATCCGCCACATAACGCTCTTCATTCCAGAACCTGACTCTGCAGAAATCGGGTTCGGATCGGCATAACTTGCTCAGTGCAGCACCATAAACGGCCTTGTCCATATCGCGTTCCTTGTCGATCAGGACCATATGAATATAGTTCGGGGTATTCCCGAGCTGAACCGAGCGTACCAAACGCCAGCCGTCGCCATGCGCCAATGGTTGTGCCTGCTGATTTTGCTGTGGCTCCGCCTTCTGTGGCACGGCAGTCACCGGCAATGAAAAGAACAATGTGAAAATTGCGAAACCTATCAACTTCCTGTTCATGAACGCTCCCTGCAAAAAATTTTTGCTGCGAAAACCCAACAGCTGACTGGCAAAAGACTACCAGCGGGTGTTGCGAATTATGGCTCTGCGGTCAGGCTCTCCGGCCCTGTCATTAGAATTCAACGGAAGTGTAACCAAAAGCACGCCTCATCATCAACAGGAAAATCCTCTCGCCGGAACGGCTATCGGCATTATCCGATGAGTAACAGTACGCTGCGTAATCCTGCCGACTGGATGTCGGCAATATTTACAGCTTACGCTCAAAGGAAAGAAAGACATTTATTTGATATTAGGAATCCTTATATTACGTCATGGCATGGATAATGCTTAACTTTACATTGAAATGGTGAAAGCACTGCTTGCTAGTTTTTCGGTGACAGACGTTGATATGAGTCTGAATTTTCCTGTTTCTGCCGAGCATGGGGAACGCCACGCCCGGATCATCCGGGAATGGCTGACCGTGCAGCGCCATTATGATTTCTTCATGTGGCTGCAAAGCGATATGCAGCACTACCTGCCTCACGAGATCATGCTTGCGGGCTGGGGCGACTTCAAGACTGGTCGTATCCGCCATGACATCGTTTCTGCGTTGATCGATGTGAGAACTGAGCGCTCCAGCGCAGCCACGCTATCGCCTCTCCTTCAGGGAGTGTTCAACCGCTGGAGCGAACATGGCAAGACGCCCTGTACGCTGCACGCCGGTGAATGCGGTTTCCTGCTTGAAGGTCGCGGGCTGCAATGCCCGCTCGGATCAGCATTGCAAGGCATGAAGTCCGTACTGATACATGGGGTCAGCGATAAACGCTGGCGGCACGACTGCCTTTATCTGCTGTTCAGTTCGAAAAGAGAGATCAGAGCATCTTCTCTGATGGCGATGAAGGTACTCCTGCCTTATCTGGATACCGCGTTTGGACGGCTGCAGCCTCCCCCTCGTCGACGCACGATGGCATCCGTTGCGGCAAACCGGGCGGACCATGGGTTGAATGCCCAGGAAATCGAGATCATGAACTGGACCAGGGCTGGCAAAACCGTCCCGGAAATTGCCGTCCTTCTGAAAACGGGCGTCTTCACGGTGACAAACGGTTTAGGGAGCCTTCTGCGAAAACTGGATACCCGGCTACCCATTGCATCCTCGGTCCGTCCTCGGCAATCGGATCGGGTGCCCAAAGGCAATTGAAGCCGGCAATGAGGCCGGCTGACCGGCAAACCGCCTGTGTCCACGCGGGTTCCCCTTGCTCAGAAAAAGCCGGACATTTCCTGTTTCACCTGAACATCCCGAACAGGAAACGTGAGCAGGGTGGATGAGGTTTATTCCTGGGGAAGCAGGGCCTGCGCCATGGGGCGGAACTGCAGATGATAAAACATGCCCAGATACCGGATGGTCTCTTCGTGCTCCAGGTTGCTCACGAATTTCCAGAAGCCATAAATACGGGACAGCGTCATCATCTGCTCAGCGTAAAGACGCCACGTATAGCGTGATTCCACCCGCTTCAGCGCCTTCTGCGAAATCCGCTCCCAGAGGCCGGGGTCGGCTGCGCAGCGCGTGAAGAAATCCGCCATGGCAGCGGCTGCGGCAGCGCCGTCGTTGGGATCGAAATGGTAGCCCGACACCCCATGCTGTATGATTTCCCGCGGGCCTCCATAGCAGGTGGCAAAAACCGGCAGCCCGGAAGCCATTGCCTCGATGATGGTCAGGCCGAATGCCTCGAACCGTGCCGGCTGGACGAAAATCCCGCGACGGTCGGCAATATGCCGATACAACTCGCCGGAGAGATTTTTTTCGAGACGGGTGCCGAGCCAGCGCATGCGGCCCTCCAGCCGATATTCGTCCATGATGGCATGCATGTGATAGATTTCCGACCGTTCCTCGCCATCCGTCGAAGCATCGGGGTCGATGTGCCCGCCTATGACCAGCAGGTTGACCTGTTCCGATAGTTCCGGACATTGGGCAAACCAGGCAGCCAGGCCGGTCAGATTCTTGACCATGTCGAGCCGAGCCATGGTGAAGATCAGGGGCTTGCCGGCATCCTCGAAGTGTCCTCGCCAGGGCACGCCCGGATCGCTTCCATACAGCAGGCGTTCAATATCGGGCAACAGCGAATGCAGGCGGCGCTCGTTGTCGAGATAGGAAAAATACACCTCGGCGTCAGCTCCCGGCGAGACGATATTGAACTTTGGGTCGAAGAGGTCTATTCCGTTCACTACTCGATAAAGACCCGGCATCGTATAGTTCTGATACGTTTCATATTGACCCACGGTATCAGGCGTGCCGGCAATTTCCTGATAGGTGCTGGTGATGATGAAATCCGCACTGTTCATGGCAATGAGATCGGCGGTGTACTGGCAATTGAAGTGATACTGGTTTTCGTTCTCCCGCCAGTAAAGCGCAGAATGCAGATATTTGCTCTGCTCGAGTGCATGGGCAATATTGCATTGCGTTACCCCCATCCTCTTCGCGATCACCGAAGCGACCAGGTTTCCATCCGAATAGTTGCCAATCACCAGGTCGGGGCGGCCGCTCAGTTGCGCGAGTGCCTCGCGCTCCAGATCGTGGGAAAAGTTTTCCAGATACGGCCATATCTCGAAGCGCGATATCCAGTGGCGGACAATCTCGCCATTCGGCTTGCGGAACGGGATGCGCACGATCCACGAGTTCTGCGTCCCGTGGATTTTTTCCAATGGCTGGTTGCACAGGGTATCTCCCGCGTCGGGGATCAGGCGGGTCCCGATGATGATTTTGGGCTGTGCCGAAATCCCCTGCAGCACCAGGCGCTCGCTCATTTCACGTTCGAGGGCCCGTACCTGGTCGAGTATGTACACCACCTGCCCGCCCGTGTCCGGTAATCCCAGCACGTTATCCTGTCCGAAATAGCCATGGGGGGAAAGGATCAGCAACTTCGAAATCATCGGAATGCGCGCGAGAAAATTTTCGAGTATTTGTGGGGAAGGCGCTTCCAGGATATCGACCAGCAGGCTCATGGTTTCGCTCACACGCAAGACGCAGTCGCCCCACCCGGGAGCAAAACCCAGTCCCCTCAAAGGCTCTGCGATTTCTTTCCAGGGGACATCCTCGGAATAACGATCGAGCAGCCCGAGTGCCCGGCGCAAGCCTGCGCGCAAAGCCCCGACGTCGGCAAAATTGCCATCCAGCATCAGGTGGGTGCCATCCATGGAATGCACCGTCAGGAAATGCAGGAGCTTGTCCGCACCCAGTCCAAGCTGGGTAAACAGATTACCTGACAATTGCCGGTTGAGAAAAATGACACCCTGCCCGATCGAGCGAATCTCCTTGAGCCGTGAAAAACCCCGATTGAAGGGCGCGAAATCGAGCTCCAGCACCGGCTCATTCCCGCTATCCGGACGTACCAGCAGCTCCTTGAAAGCAAGGTAATCCGATACCGTGACCGCCTCGGGCACAAGCTGTTGCTGATGAATGCTCATGCAACTCCAGCACCCCGCATGTTCGCGCAAAGCCATGTAGACCAGCGGCGGACGGCATACCGCTTCCTGGAGGATATTGAGGACCTCATGCAACGGCGTGTCGGCAAGGGTTCCCGGGCGTTCGGCATTCATGGCGTCGAAAACCGCACGCAGGTCCGAGCGTAGTAAAAGCGGACGTTCCAGTTCGAACCATCTCGATATCAGCGCATATAAATCGCTGCGATGCTCGGCAGCCCAGGCTTCAAAATTGTGAATCATTCGCGGTCTCCATAATGGAAGTGCCAAACTCGTAGTGCGCCATGCCTTCCGCGATCCCATCCGCGTAGCCTGCGCGGGCAAAATAAATCTGTTCATTCCCCTTGAGACTTGCCAGCTCGGGACTATGGTTGGCAACGATCACGCCGAGGGTGTCCCCCACCAGCATTTCATGATCGTTGCCGGAATCGCCTGCAACGAGAAACGCGTGCAGCGGCAGTCCCCACTTATAGGCCAGATACCTGATCGCCCGGCCTTTGGAGGCCCGCAACGGCAGAATATCGAGATAGGCCTGGTGCGAATAGATCAGATTTGCGGACAGATTCCGCTCTCGTAGCAGGCCCCGTATTTTGGCGACGGAGGGCATCCTGTCAGGATCCACGTTGTAGCTCAGCTTGAATTCACGCTGGTTTTCGGCAGCCTGCAAGGTCAGGCCAGACACCTTACGCAGCGCATCTTCTATTGCGTCGCGCCGCCACAGGTGCTTGATGAGGTTCTGCCAGCCG
>CAZYYR010000127.1:0-7150 GCA_964651465.1 uncultured Nitrosospira sp. | reverse complement strand
CGCAGGCAGGCAGCATGACGGCGCCCAGCCCGGCGTAGAGCATTGCCAGGATCGAGAGTCCGGCGAGAAGGCGCATGACTGCCACGATGAACCCGGCCTGCTCCGCAGGGAGGGTGGCGCGCGCGACCAGCGCATGCACGAAGCCGGGACGGGCCGCGCTGTAACCCGTGGCTGCGATGCACAGAACGGTCGCGGCCAGGATGATGCCGACGACGACGTTTCTTCCCGCTGCGCTCTCGCCTGCATTGAAAGCGCAGAGCGAGGACTGGCTCCCATAGATCAGCGTCAGATGGATGGCCCAGACGATGGGGCCGAGCAGTATGAAGATCAGCGTGCCCATGTCCTGGCGATTGGATCGGTATCCCATGCGCGTCACCCGATCAGCCTGGGAAAACCATGGATGAGGACGAGCCCGCACAATCCCTGCCCAGCCGTGTACCAGTAGAGAAGGGCCGCGTTGTCGAACATGACGCTGCGCTTGCGGTCCAGCCGCCTGGAGACCATCCGGACGCAGGCGAAGGCGCAGAGGATGATCGTGGCGAAGGCTGCCTGTCCCGTCAGGAACGAGCCCATGTATACCATGGCGCTGTACGAACTGGCGGATGGATCGAGACCCATTCCCAGATGACCCGCCAGCTCCAGGCCGACCGCGCTGGCGAGCAATACCGCCGCCACTGCCAGCATTGCGGGCGCCAGCAGGGGCAGACGGCCGGCTGCGGGAAGCCGTTTTCCCACCCAGTAGACGAGCGCGCTGCCACACACCAGGAGAATCGCCGAGCCGAGAGGGTAGCTCAGCGAGGGTGGTGGCGGAGAACCGGCGGGCGCCCACACCTGTGGCGAAACCGTCCACAGATAAAGATAGGAGAAGATGTAGGACACGAAGAGCGATGCCGCCACCAGCATCACGATCACCATCGCCCACCAGCTGTGGGACGACGGACCGGTCATGTAGGTCGGCAGCCTGATTCCCCCGCCGATATCGACCTCCCCCTGGCCTGGCCGGTCCAGCTGCCATCCCCACACGATGAAGGAGACGAGGGCAAGCACCCCGCTGATGAGGGCGATGGTCACTGCCTTGATGGTCAGCAGCAGAAAGAACCCGGCGGTAAAGACCGCGGCGGCCACATGCGTCCAGCTCGGGCCCGGCATCTGCATCACGTACTGCGGCGTGGCCTCCACCACCGAGGTGATGAGCGTTTCGCGCCCGCCGGTGGGGGCATTGGGCAGATAGTGCAACCCTTCGCGCACCTGCCGGGCCAGATCCGGCTGATCCCACAGCGGCTCCCGGCTCGTGACATGGGGGACTGAGCGGGTCGAATACACATCGTTGGGAAGGAATTCGAGCGTCCCCGCATTCCACGGATTTTCCGGCCCGCCGCCACCAAAGCGGAAATTGCGCATGAGATCGATGATGAAAACCAGGACGCCGGCGGCCATGATGAAAGCGCCGGCCGTGGAGATCGAGTTGAGCAGGTCCCAGCCGAGATATTCCGAATAGGTCCAGACGCGCCGTGGCATCCCTGCCAGCCCGGTGATGTGCATGGGAAAGAATGCCGTGTTGAAGCCGATGAACATCAGCCAGAACGCCCAGCGGCCCAGCCTTTCCGACAGCATCCTGCGGCTGACCATGGGTGCCCAGTAGTAAAAGGTGGCAAACAGCGGGAACACCATGCCTCCCACGAGCACGTAGTGCAAGTGCGCGACGATGAAATAGGTGTCATGCGCCTGGAAATCGAACGGCACGACCGCGACCATCACGCCGGTCAGCCCGCCGAGCACGAAGATGAACAGGAAGCCCAGGATAAACAGGGACGGGACGTTGATGCGAAACGGCTTCTTTCCCGAGGCGATGGTGGCGATCCACGAGAATACCTGGATTCCCGAGGGAATGGCGACAGCCATGCTTGCGGCCGAGAAAAAGGCGAGGCTCAGCCCGGGGATGCCGGTGGTGAACATGTGATGTACCCACAGGCCGAAACTGAAAAAACCCGTGGCGATCAGCGCGACGACGATCAGGCGGTAGCCGACCAGGGGCGTGCGCGCCATGGTCGGGATCATCATCGAAACCAGGCCCGCGGCGGGCAGAAAGATGATATAGACCTCCGGGTGGCCGAAGAACCAGAACAGATGCTGCCACAGCAGCGCGTCGCCACCCAGCCGCGCGGTAAAGAAAGGCCAGCCGAATGCGCGCTCGAGCTCCAGCAGCATGGTGGCGAGGATGACGGCGGGAAAGGCGAACACGATCATCGCGGCGAAGATCAGCATGGCCCAGGCGAAAATGGGCATCCTTGCCAGGGTCATGCCGGGCGGGCGCGTGCGCAGGACGCCGACGATGATTTCTATGGCCCCGGCAATCGCCGAGATTTCGATGAAGCCGATCCCGAGCAGCCAGAAGTCGGCATTGTTGCCCGGCGAATACTCGGCGAGGGTCAGCGGCGGATACATGAACCAGCCGCCTTTGGGTGCCATGTCGTAAAAGATGGTGGAGAAGAACACCAGGCCGCCGATGATGTAGGCCCAGATGGCGAACGCGCTGAGACGGGGAAAGGGAAGGTCGCGCGCGGCCAGCATCTGGGGTAGCAGCATCACGCCCAAGGCTTCGACCGCCGGCACCGCGAAAAGAAACATCATCGTCGTGCCGTGGACGGTGAAGATCTGGTTATACAGGTCCTGGCTGAGAAAATCGTTTTCCGCGACCGCCAGCTGCGTGCGCATCAGCAGCGCCAGGATTCCCGCCAGCACGAAGAACAGGAACGCCGCGCCGATATAAAGCGTGCCGATGACGGTGTTGTTCACCGCCGTCACCAGCCGGAAGCCTTTCGGCGTCGCCCATATCCGCTTGAGTTCCTCCAGTTCTTCTTCGGGGCGGGGGCCCTTGTTAGGTAGTTCGGCTGAAAATGATTGAGTCATGGAACTCCCGGTCAGCGCAAGGAAAACAGGATGATCAGTCCTGCGGAATAACAGAGGAGCACGGCGACGGAGTCATATCCCATGCGCAGGATGGTCTTGTCGCCGCGCTCGGCCATGCCGATGACGAAAAACACGGTGAGCGCAATGCCCAGCAGGGCCCCGAAAATACTGAAGGTACCGGCCTGGTTCAGGATCGGCTCGCCCGCCCCCACGAGATCGATGACCAGGACCAGGCCGACATTGATGAGATTGGAACCCAGGATGTCGGCAATCGCCAGGGTGTAGAGGCCGGTGCGGGCAGCGGTCACGGATATGCTGAGCTCGGGCAGGGAGGTTGCGAAGGCCAGCAGCACGAATCCTACGAAGCTTCCGCCCAGCCCCGTCTGCTGGGCTAGCGCGTCTCCGGTGCGCGACAGCAGGTAGCCCGAAGCCAGGATGACGAGAGCGAGCACGGCGGTGCCAACGATCAGGTGGCGCAGCGAACGATCGGCGAACTCCTTGTTGACTTTTTCCTGCGCATCCTCCTGCTGCCGGTCGAGTTCATGATTGGGCTCGCCGCCTTCGGCCGCGATCCACGCCTTGCGGCCTTCCAGCCGGGAAAGAAGATAGACGCTGGAAACGTAGGCCGCGCCGCAGATCCAGGCCCAGACGCCCGCCCCCAGGAAAGCTCTGTCGCCCACCACCATTCCCGCCGCCGCGATGGCGAGCAGAAGAATATTCAGCCCGCCCTGGACCATGACTTTGGGATCGGGGAGCGCGGAGGTGAGCGCCTTGCGTCCGCTCAGCTGGTCGATGATGGCCAGCATGACGATCTGCGCGGAGATGGCGCCGAAAAGATTGTTCACCGCCATGTCTCCCGCACCGGTCGCGGCGGATGTCACCACCACGCCCATCTCGGACAGGGAGGTGATGCCTCCCAGCAGCAGCACGCCGATGGTGGACTGCCCGATACCGGTTTTGAAACTGATCGCGTTGGCATAGCGGATGATGCGTGCGCCCGCCGCCCAGACCAGGGCCGCCGCCACGGCGAAAATGGTGAAGTTGACCGGCATGCTGAGCTGGGCGAAGTCGGGCATGGCTACCATAGCTACTTCAGGCCTTCCAGGTAGAGGGCAAGGTCTGCAAGCTGGGTCCGGGTGAAAATGTCGTAGCGCGGCATCCGATTGGCCGGCTTGATGTGCTGGTGATTGGCGATCCACCGCGCGAAGGCTTCGACGCCCGTGGGCAGGATTCCCGCGGCGAGGAAAAGGCGGCTTCCCACATGGGTGAGATCGGGGCCGATGACGCCCGCCGCCGCCGTGCCGCGAACCGTATGGCAGGCTCCGCAGCCGGAACCGAGAAACAGCTGCCTGCCGCGCCCGGCGGACTCGTTTTCGCTTGCACTGGCAGGCACAGACTCCTTTGCCATCCAGGCCGCGAAATCCTCAGGGGATTGCATCACGACGTGGAATGCCATCAGGGCATGCGCGCCGCCACAATATTCGGCGCACTGCCCGCGGCTCACCCCTTCTTCGGTCGCTGTCACGGTGAGAATATTGGTCCGCCCGGGAATCATGTCGAGCTTGCCCGCCAGGCGAGGCGCCCAGAAAGAATGAATGACATCCGCGGTCGTCAGTTCCAGGCGCACAGGCTCGCCGACCGGGAGGTGCAGTTCATTGGCGCTTTCGAAACGATTACCGTCCGCGTCCACATAGATGACACGCCACCACCACTGTTCCCCCCTGACTTCAAAACGCAGCCCGCCATCGGACGGCGGCGCGCTGGCCCCCGCCCCCAGGACCGCGAAGCCGTAAACCAGCAGCACGCTCAGGACGACGACGGGGAAAACGATGCCCGCACCCGTGACGAAGCGCTCGCTGGACAGCAGCGAACGCAATGTCTCACCCCCATACATGGCGATGGCGCTCAGCGCGATCACCCCGGCGAAAATCAAGGCACCGGCGATGGTCATGACCCAGAACAGGGCGTTGATCCGCTCCGCCTCTGCGCCTGCGGGAGCGAAGGCCGATTGCTCGGGATTGCATCCTGCCAGCACCAGTGCCAGCAGCAGCAAAGGACCCGCCCCTGCCCGGAGCCCCTCAAGGCCCCTAAGCCCCCCAAGCCCTCCAGGCCTTTCCAGCCCCCTGGTTCTGACCGGCTGACTGCTGCCCGGGGCGTTCGCGGTGGTAATGGAATTCATGGGGCAGCGGCCTCGTCTCCGAAGCGCAACCCTGGAGACAGGCTGGCATAGAAGGCAGCGACATCGCGCACTTGCGCGTCGTTCAGGCGCTTGGCGACCACGGCCATGATTGCGCCATAGCCCGACCGGTCCCTGAGTCCATTCTGCCAAAGTTCCAGCTGACCGCGGAGATAGGTCGCGGATTGCCCCGCCAGTTTGGGAAACTGCGGGTTCACTCCTCCATGACAGCTCGAACACGCCGGGATACCGGCATCAGGCACCCCGTTCTTCGCAATCCGTTCTCCGCGTGTGATCGCTTCAAGGTCCTGGTCTCCGGCCAACCCGGCCCGCGGTTCGTTCCGCGATTCGTCCCAGGGCACGGGCAGATTTGCGTAATAGCGGGCCAGTGCCCGGGATTCTTCCTCCGACATCGCATGCGCGATCGGCGCCATGATGCCGCTCTGGCGGCTCCCTTCCCAATAGTTTGCGATCGAGCGGATCAGGTAGGCTTCAGACTGGCCATGAAGGTGCGGCACCCGGTTGCTGACAGGATGGGAGCGCGCATCGCCGTGGCAGCGCGCGCAATTCTCTATCGGCAGGGTCGCCACACCCGCGGCTTCCAGTTCGGCTGGGAGCACCGGCGACAGTTCGCTATCGGCATAACGCTTCGCGCCTTCACGCCGGAGGCGATGGAGAAAGGAAACCAGCGACCAGACCTCGTCGCTGCGCCCCTCCCCCGCCCAGGCGGGCATGCCGGTGAATTTCAGCCCGTTGTAGATGATCCAGAACAGTTCTGCGGAGGTGTAATCGCCGTGAGCCGTGATCAGGTCCGGCGGAGCAGGCAGCATGCTTCGATAGACCGGGCCGGAACCCTGCCCCGGCACGCCGTGACAGGTGGCGCACGCGCCCCGGTAATGCTCCGCGCCGAGGTCGGCCAGGCTCTCGTCCACCAGGTCCGGTACGGGGATGCCATAGGCTGACGTCGCAATGGAGCGGTCCCGCACCACGATGAGCAACCAGTTGGTGATGGACCAGTGCGGACTGCGGGCAGCCACGTTGTAGACCCCCGAAAGGACGAAAACCGTGGCCCCTACGAACAGACCTCCCGCAACGATCAGCAAAGCCGGTGCTCCCTGCCGCAGGCACCCCAACAGGCGGGCAAACAGGCCTGCCGACCGGCTGGAGGTGCCCGCCTTGTCCTCAGCCATCTGCGCAGCCCCCGGTTCCATCCTCATGGTTCCATTTTTACGGGCTCCATTCTGCCGGCTTCCAGGCCCGGTGCTTCCAATCCCAAAAACCAGCGCGACGCCAGCACCACACCCACCGTGATATAGACCAGCGGACACACCACCAGCATCATCAGTCCGGCGAGTTGCTGGTCGGCAAGGCTTTCGGCTGCGGAAACCGCCTGCGGACCGTACGCCATCGCGTCGAATAGCGTGCGCGGGGCGAACACCAGCAGGGCACCGAGCAGGCAGAAGAGTTTGCCGGTGACCAGCAGGGCAAAGATCGCCCGCCAGCGCCCCGCCGCCGGTATTGCATAAATTGCCAGCCAGAACCAGGCGGCCGCCGCGGTCAGGCTCGCGCTCATGGCCAGCATGGCGGGCGGGTTCGACATGGCCGCCGCCAGGGACGGCGGCGCATGCCACCCCCAGAGCAGGACCAGCTGGAGGGCGGTGGCCAGAGGCCAGTGCCGGAAGAGGACAGGAGAAACGGTGGGCCGCAGAAGGCAGATCAGGCCGGGCACGGCCAGATTCATCAAGACCATGTGCTGGAGCATCAGTCCGGCCAGTGGTCCGATTGTCATGTCCATTGCCGCCCTCCGTGGTCTGATTAAACCGGATGATGCGTTTTGAGAGTGTGAAAGCTTCTCCTGTCCTCTCACCCGTCGGAAAGGATCGTGCCGCTGTTACGCGGGCCCGCAATTTCGGCGGACATTGCCGGAACCTCGCTACAATGTCCGTAGCATTGAGAGAGGCCGGAGAAGCGATGGGAATGCGTATGGAGCGGCATTTGGCAGCGCCTCACGCGCTGGAGCAGGGAGCGCGGGAGAGCTGGAAAAAGCGCGGCCCATTCCCCGTA
>CAZYYR010000126.1:0-7189 GCA_964651465.1 uncultured Nitrosospira sp. | reverse complement strand
CGCCAGCGACTCCGGCCTGATCGCGAGCACGTAGCGCTCCTGCGCCTCGTTGCTCCAGATCTGCATGGGTGACATGCCCGGTTCTTCCGACGGAATATCGCGTAAATCGAACTGGCCGCCGCGGCTGGAACCATGCAGCAGCTCGGGCAACGCGTTCGATAATCCGCCGGCCCCGACATCGTGTATCGAAAGAATAGGATTCGTCTGGCCTTGCCTTTCCAGCTGCCAGCAGCCGTCTATGACCTCCTGCGCACGCCGCTCCATTTCCGGATTGCCCCGTTGCACGGAATCGAAGTCCAGGGCTTCCGTATTGATGCCGGTATCCATACTCGACGCCGCCCCGCCACCCAGGCCGATGAGCATGCCCGGTCCGCCCAGATGGACCAGCAGGGCGCCGGGCGGAAATGTCTCCTTGAACGCATGGCGTCCGGCGATATGGCCGATGCCTCCGGCGAGCATGATGGGCTTGTGGTAGCCGCGCATCTCCCCGGCGACACTTTCTTCGAAAGTACGAAAGTAGCCTGCCAGATTGGGCCGCCCGAACTCGTTGTTGAACGCCGCACCGCCAATCGGGCCTTCCAGCATGATCTGCAACGCCGATGCGATACGTGTTGGCCTGCCGTAGACCTGATCCGTGGATGCTCGCGATTCCGACGAATATGCCTCCCATGGCTGGACAAACCCCGGAATATTCAGGTTGGAAACGGAAAAACCGCTGAGGCCCGCTCTCGGTTTGGCGCCCCGCCCGGTGGCGCCTTCATCGCGGATTTCTCCCCCTACCCCTGTAGCGGCACCTGGAAAAGGAGAGATCGCGGTAGGATGATTATGGGTTTCCACCTTCATGAGAATATGCGTGTCCTCATCGGCGACGCCATACTCGCCACCTTCTCCGGCATAAAAACGGGCGACTCTTGCGCCTTCGATGATGGCGGAGTTGTCAGCGTAGGCGACGACGGTCCCGCGCGGATTCTGCCGGTGCGTATTGCGTATCATCGAAAACAGTGATTCTTTTTGGGATTGGCCGTCGATCACCCAGTCCGCATTGAAAATCTTGTGGCGGCAATGCTCGGAATTGGCCTGGGCGAACATCATCAATTCCACGTCCGTGGGATTGCGTCCGATGCGGATGAAGTATGCCGCGAAATAATCCATCTCATCCGGAGACAACGCGAGCCCCATCTCGCTGTTGGCCTTGAACAGGGCCTCTGTGCCGCCATTCCGGAGGTCCACTTCGATGAGGGGTGCTGCCTCGAAACGCCTGAACAATTTTTCGGCATCGTCCAGCGAATCGAACACTGCCTCCGTCATGCGATCGTGGATCAATGGAAGCAGCGCGCGCCTGTCGCGCTCGGCAAGACCGGAAACAGAATCTTTTCCGGTCCCGAGGTGGAATGCCATCCCGCGCTCCAGGCGATTAACAGCCGTTAGCCCGCAATGATGAGCGATGTCCGTCGCCTTGGTTGACCAGGGAGAGATCGTGCCGGGACGAGGCAATACCAGCAGCAATTGGCCGGGCCATCCGACCCCATGACCTGTACCGGTAGCCTCCTCGCGAGTGTCGTCCTGGGGCGCGCACTCGAGCAGACGCTCGAGGATGGTCACTTCATCGGGCTGCAGATCCCGCGCAATGGTGCAAAAATACCAATATTCCGCGTAAATATGGGAAACTTGTGAGCAGGAAATGCGGATGGCAGCAGCCAACTTTTCCTGGCGGAATGGGGAAAGCGCAGAGCCGCCACGGAATCGAAGCATTCGTGAAAATAAGACAGTAACGGAAAACTGGATTTTACACGAGAAGCCGGGCTGCCCGCAGCCCGGCACATCAGCATGAGCAAAGCAAAGCAGCCTAAATGCGCCGCGGTCTACTCCACCGCGGAAATCAGGGAGATCGAGCAGCTGGCGTCTGCCCTGCCTGATCCACCGCGTTTGATGGAAGCAGCCGGGCTGGCGACCGCCCAGATTGCGCGGGACCGGCTGCTGGCCCGGGGTGGAAACAAGGCCCTGATCCTGGCGGGACCCGGCAACAACGGAGGCGACGCTTTCGTGGCTGCCCGGCATCTTGCGGAATGGCGCGTCGAAGTCACGCTTGTGTTCACCGGCGAGCGCGCAAACCTGTCCAATGATGCGGGACGAGCGCTGGATACCTGGATCGCCATGGGTGGCGAGATATTCACCGAAATCCCCGGGAACCGCACATGGGATGCGGCGATAGACGGCCTGTTCGGTATTGGCCTCGATCATCGCGACGGGCGCGATCTCACCGGTAAATACGTGGATCTGGTCAATGCCCTGAATGGCATGGAACTACCAGTACTCGCGATTGACATTCCAAGTGGCCTCGGCAGCGATACCGGCAATGTCCGTGGTGCGGCAGTCAAGGCCGACCTGACGGTGACCTTTATCGGCCTCAAGCCCGGACTCTTCACGCATCATGGTCCCGACCATTGCGGCGAGGTGATCCTGTGCGATCTTGGTCTGAATGTGCTCTCCCTCAAGCAACCCGCCTCCTGGATAATGGATCAGTCGTGCGTGCAGGAGTGGCTGCCGCCACGCCGCGCCGCAGAAAGTCACAAGGGCATGTTCGGCAGCATCGGTATCATTGGCGGGGCCTCCGGCATGGTCGGGGCGGCCCTGCTGGCGGGGGAAGCGGCGCTGAAACTGGGGGCCGGGCGCGTCTATCTCGGCCTGCTGGCAGCCAGCGCGCCCGACGTCGATACCGCACACCCGGAATTGATGCTGCGCCCGGTTCATGAGATCTTCAGCCTGAACCAGCTGAATTGCCTGGTGGTCGGCCCGGGACTGGGGGCGGAACCCGCAGCCTGCTTCTGGCTTGCCTGCGCGCTGGAATCGAATCTGCCACTGGTGCTGGACGCTGACGCACTGAATCTCATCGCAGCTCATCCCGGAATGGCTGAACTGGTGCAAAAGCGCAAGATCCCTGTCATTCTCACGCCTCATCCGGCCGAAGCCGCACGCCTGCTGGAGACCGATACCGCAACGATCCAGAATGATCGCATGGCTGCAGCAGCGGAGCTTGCCCGGCGTTTCAAAGCCTGCATCGTACTGAAGGGTGCCGGCAGCATCTCCGCCACACCCGACGGCCGGCGCCATATCAACACCAGCGGCAATCCCGGCTTGAGCAGTGCGGGAACGGGGGACATACTGTCGGGCATGGTCGGCGCTTTCATCGCGCAGGGATTGAGCCAGACGAATTCGCTGCTGCTCTCGGTCTACCTCCATGGCGCGGCGGCGGATACCCTGGAAAGGGAACAGGGCGGCCCGGTGGGGATGACTGCCTCGGAAATTCCGGCTGCTGCAAGAAAACTGTTGAATCAGTGGAGATACGGCTCCCCGTCTGCGAATTGAGGGACGCATGCCGGTCTGCGGAATTTTTCGCCTGGCTCCGCGTAGAGCCCTTCATATGCAGCCTCGCCCGATGAGGCCGGCTATATGCTCTATATGCTCTATATGCTCTATATGCTCTATATGCTTGGAAAGATTCAAGGCGAAAATTGATTCCAAGGTCTCGGCTACGACTTGTCTGGTGCCCGAATAAAAGAGACAATCGGCCATCACCTGCACATTTACTGCTGTCATAGGAAATGTGCTTCTTCACCATCCATCGAGAAAGGAGTATATCAATGTCAGTGCTCGTCACCCATGTCGCACCGGACTTTACCAAACCTGCCGTCCTGCCGGATGGCACCTTCAATGACACATTCAATTTCCACACGGCCATTGCCGGCAAATATGCCGTGCTGTTCTTTTATCCACTGGATTTCACTTTCGTCTGTCCTTCGGAAATTCTCGCGCACTCTCACCGCGTAGAAGAATTCCGCAAGCGCGACGTGGAGGTGATCGGCGTTTCCGTGGATTCCCAGTTTACGCATTATGCGTGGCGCAATACCCCCGTGGACAAAGGCGGTATCGGAGAGGTAGGGATCACGCTTGTATCGGACGTAGGAGGCGACATCATGCGTGCCTACGGCATTGCCCACTCCGATCAGGTGGCTTTGCGCGCATCGTTCCTGATCGACAAGACCGGCATTGTCCGCCATCAGGTCGTCAACGACCTGCCGCTCGGACGGGATGTGGATGAGATGGTGCGCATGGTGGACGCGCTGCAATTCCATGAGAGCCATGGGGAAGTCTGCCCTGCGGGCTGGAAGGCCGGCCAGCCTGGCATGAAGGCAAGCCCGGAAGGGGTCGCCGAATATCTGGATGCCCATGCCGAGTCCTTATAGACATTCATGGACATTATGCCAGCCGGACAGACATTGAACCCGTTCCATATGCTATATATTAAGAAAGCATCTGTTTTCGAATAAAGGGATAGCCGGGTCGCATCGCCGGCTATCCCGATTCGCCGCGTTCCTCTCGATAGACCGAAACACGTACTGCGACGCAGGAGGTGCACATGAGCTTCGACAAGGTCGACAAGGACAAGGCAATTGAACTGCTGAACAGGATCATGGAACTCGAACTTGCGGGGGTGGTGCGCTACACGCACTATTCGCTGATGGTCTTCGGCTACAACCGGATTCCCGTAGTGGAGTGGCTCAAAAAGCAGGCGGAGGAAGGGCTGTTGCACGCACACAGGGCGGGAGAACTGGTTACCTTGCTGGGCGGGCATCCCTCGCTGGGAATTGGAACACTCCTGGAAACCCACCTGCACGATATCGGCGATATCCTCAGGGAATCTCTCGCACATGAAAGTCAGTCGTGTGCGGTCTACTATGAGTTGCTGGAACTAACCCAGGGAAAGTCAGTGCTACTGGAGGATTATGCCCGCAACCTCATCGTCGAAGAAGAAATGCATGCCGACGAGGTCAACAAGATGCTGCGGCGAACGGGTAGAACGGGCGTTTACGAAGTTCACGGAAGCTGATCGCATGGGGGTGGGCTCGAAGGCTTGAAAGTTTGAAGATTTGAAAAGAGACGGCATCTACCTGCTTGCCCCCTCATCCGCCCGGGAAATCACTCATCGCCCTGCGCGTGGCTGTAAACCATGCCGCTTAGCTGGATCATGAGGTCAACTTCATTTTCTTCGTCATCCAGGCCCTGTCCGGATTCGTAAAATTCCGCCAGCACGTGAAGGGAGCTACCGGGATTTCCTGGCGATACCGGAGAGTGACTCGACACCAATGCCGCATCGACTTCATTCAGGCACTTTTTCTTGGAAGGGATAGTCATGCAGAATAATTTCTTCCACATAGGAGCCGGGACCAGGTTGTCAATAAGAGATGAATGTACTCCGTCCTGTTCGGCACACGCGATCCTGACAACGAAGCGCCCAAGACAATGCCAGCGGCGCCCGAAAAATCTGCCTGATCCTATCCAAACCGCTTCTTCCTGCGCCTCGTAACCGAAACGCCAGGGTATTGGGGCGCTGGAGAATAGGCAGCTTCGACAGTTTTATTCGAAACGGCCATGCCCCTAGGGGCGGTAAATTCCTCGCCGGATGGCTGGGAATGGCCCTGTGGGTCCTTGACTACTCCATCCCGCTCCCTGGCTATGGAAAACGGCATCATCAAAACTGGTAACCGGGATTTCATGGCTGCCCCTTTGGATTAAAAGATCCAACCGGATCTTGCTGTACCGGAACTCAGCTTACCCGGCACAGATGGCATCCCCGTGAACATTTTATGAAAATTTCCTTAAAACGCTCGAATGCCCAGAGCACCTTTCTTCAATCGATATTCCTTCCCATTCCCGAGTATTCGAAAGTAATCGGCTCCAGCACCGGACGTTCGAACTCGTTGCGCATCAATGCCGCGGTTTCTCCCAGGGCCATTTCGCGCAACCGGCAGCGCATGTTCAGGACGCCATTGTCCGATTCGAAAACGCCGCAGGTGTGCATCGGGTCGCAAGTTGCCTCATGATCAGCGGCCATTTCACGCGGCCCGACGTTGTTCATGACAGCGACAGGCAAATGGGGGTAGCGCCTCCGTGCTTCGCGTATCCAATGCACGAGGTTGACCTGGGCCGCGCAGTCATGGATTGCTCCATCCACCACGACCATGTCGTATGCCTCCAGATCGGGCTCGGGAAAGCTATCCAGCGACTTCCTGTCCAGATGATGCTTGGATTGTTCAAGCAACATCTGCAGTATCCCGCGGTTATCCTGTTTTTCTCCAACCAGTAGAATATTCATGCCGCCTTCCTTTGCGTGTCTTCCGGAAGCGTACCGAACAGCGCAAAATACGTGATTTCGTCCATCTCTATTGAGCATGCTACTGTCATTACCCGTCCGATCTTGATGGGCGTGCCCAGTCTCGAAACATTGATGCCCTGCTTGCGTATGAGCCGTTCCACTGCAACGGTCGTCACCGTGACATAACGCTTGATCCCATTGTGACGCGCAAAGAGAACGATCCATTGCATCATTTTCAGCGGAATGTCGCTGAACCCGAAGCCGGAGCTTTCATGCTTGGGAACCATTACTGCAAATCGGCTCAGTTCCCAGACATCCGGCTGCTGGGGGGCCGGCTGTCCGTGCAGCAACTGCGGAAAGGTATCCCTCAGCATATTGGGGCCGGTGGTCGGAAGCAGCCGCCAGCAGCCCAGCACCTCATCTTCGTCACCTTTCGCCAGGACGTAGACCGGATCGGCATGATCGAATTCATCATGCTCCATCCCGTTGTCAGTGGTGACCTCCCACCCCAATCTGTCATGAAACACGTCATGTCTCAGACGATACATTCCCATTGCGGCCCGTTGATCCAGCGACCCGTTCCCATGTTGCGCGAGCATTATCTGTCCCATCGTTTTGCACCCACAGTTGTTTATCAACGGTGCTATGAAACAATGGAACGAGACCCCCGGATAGCTGTAGAATCTTACAGGATCGAGTGCTGAATATTACCTGAAAGCCTTGAACGACAAAGGTTTCGGGGATTGGCACCCAGGTCGTGCCCGACTGGTTTTTGGGGAAGTTTTGAACGAAAAATGGAATTGCGAAACGATGTTTCCGGACATGAGGTCATCGGCAGAGTTTCGCCTTGATTACCCCGACGGGAGGCCAGCCCAGGACCGCCTCAGAATCAGCTATCCGGAAATAGGGAAAACAGAAACACCCATGGCTGGTGCCCGCGACCCGCACTGAATACAAATAGTCGCCTTGCCGGCATTCAAAAAGCTACAATTGCAGATGCAACGGAGATGGCATTCCTCCGCTAACCGCCGTGCC
>CAZYYR010000125.1:0-7194 GCA_964651465.1 uncultured Nitrosospira sp. | reverse complement strand
AAATCCGCACTTTCTGCCTGGCCAGTTCGGGGTAATCCTTCTCCAGGATCGTTTCCCGCATTTCAGCCAGCACGCCGGCTATTTCGACGCCGCTGGGGCCTCCCCCGGCTATGACCACTGTTGCAAGCTTTCTTTTTTCCGCTTCATCCGTGGTGGCGGTTGCTTCTTCCGCTATCTGAAGCAGGCGGTTGCGCATCTCTATGGCGTCATCCACCGTTTTCATGGGCAGAGCCGCCTTGCGGATATTGTCCATGCCGAAATAATTGCATTCCGTACCGGTGGCAAGCACCAGGCGATCGTAGGCAAGCGTGCCGTTTGACAGGAGGATGCGGTTTTCTTCGGGCATGACTTTCAGCAGACGGGCCAGCCGGAAGCTCGTGTCCTTGCCATGGAACAGTTTGCGGAAGGGGTAGCAGATATTGGAAACTTCCAGGAAGGCGGTGGCGACCTGGTACAGAAGCGGGGGAAAGAAATTGTAATTATTCATGTCGACAAGGGTCACATGAAAGTCTCCGGCATGAGATGCATGAGACAGATGCTTCGCCAGGTTCAATCCGGCGAAGCCGCCACCGATGATGACAATTTCCTTTTTTTTCATCGCTGAAGGCAGTTGGGAAGCCGGCTGAATCGCCCGCTCGGTCGTTTCATCGGGGCAGGCGTCGGCTTGACGATCCCATGCCGCTGGTCTATGAGTAAAGAGAGTACCTGATGCCGGCCGGCGATGAATGGCTCCATGTCCTGACAATATAGCAGATTGCCGGGATTTCCTCCGGCCGGTGCTGCGCGGATGTTCACTTACCGGGAGAAGATGCCATGCTGGGTGATGGAAAATCGGTAGTCCTGTCGTTCGATGATGGACCGGCGCCCGTGATGGCGCTCGACAGTATTCTCGCGACACTCGATGAAAACGGGATCAGGGCGGAGTTCTACGTTCTTGGGGACGAGGTTCGGCGCTACCCAGACGCAGCAAGGAAGATCGTCCGCCTGGGCCACGCCATCCAGAACCATTCGTGGAGCCACCCCGATCTGGCCCAGGCCTCCGCGCAGAACGTGCGGGAGGAACTGGAGCGAACGCAGACCATCGTCGAGGAATCCACGGGCGTCGTTCCGACAAAGATCCGCCCGCCCTATGGAGCAGGGGGGTTTCGCGGACATCTCGATCCGGAACTGGTCGAAGTGGCCGGGGATCTTGCGCTGGCTATCGTGACGTGGGACATCGATACCGAGGACTGGAAAGCGCCCCAAGGGCTGGGGCCGGAAAAGATTGCCCATATCGAGAACCAGTTCGCACAGCAGCAGCGCAAGATTTCGTTCAACATTCTCATGCACGTGCAGGCGGGAACGGCAAGGGATCTGCCATCCTTTATCTACCGGCTGCGGGAGTGGGGATTCCAGATCATGGACCCGTAATGGTCAGCACGTGGAACCGGCGCCTGACCATCCTGTCTGCATGCCCCTCGTTTCTGCTGGCCGCGAGCCCGTCGCTGGCGCTTGAATCGGGGGAAAAGGCATATCGCTGCACGCCTGAAGTCAAGTACGAGTGTGCGGCGGATCGCTGCGACAGGATAACGAGCGATTTTCAGCAGGCCGAGATCTTTTCCTATCATCCTGCAAGCGGCGAGATTTCAGCCTGCCTCTGGACGAACTGCTACGCGGCGAAGGCGGCGGTATTCGCGGATGAAGCCTCCGATACGTTCACTGCCATCGGCAGGCTGACTCCCATCGCGCACCCCGGGAGCGAACCGGTCGTCGTTTCTCTTACCATCGGCAGCAGTGAAGCCAGCGGCAATCGCAGCTTTGTCGCCGCCTGGGGCTATCGGGGCAAGGGGCTGACCCTGGACCTGGGAGAGTGTGTATACGCGGGGGATGATCAGGCCCGATGATCAGCCCGGGTCGCCCCCGATGGTGGCAGTCCGCAGGCAGGAAGCAGGCAGGCGGTTTCGGCCCGGCTGGTGGAATGCAGGGGTCGGACACAGGAGCTGAGACACAGGAGTTGCCAAGTCTTTTTGCACGTGCGACACTTTCGCAGTTTTGCCACACACGCAGGCCATCCGTCGGAAGCAGGCTTGGATGGGTGCGCTGCGTTCCGCGGGTCGTTCGACGCTCATGTGCAAGCAGAAAACAAGGGAATAAGGGAAACAGGAGAACCAATGAAGCGACTGATCTGGTGCGGGCTCGTCCTGCTCGGCCTGGCGGGTTTTGCCTGTGCCGATGAGGAACCGATAGAGAACTATATAGGGGCGGCCGCAGCGGCCCGCCAAGCAGGCGACTGGGAAGAGGCGCGCCGGATTTACGCGCGTGCATTCGACCAGATCAATCTCGATCAGGCCGACCCCCGTTTCAAGGCGATGCTGCATTACGAATACGGCCGGGCACTGGGCGTGACCTGCCATTTCGACGAAGCGGAACGCCAGCTCAACCTCGCCAACGATCTCGACAAGCATACCGGAGGGGTATTCTACCTTTCCCTGACGGAACTGGCACGCCTCAACCTGGACCAGCGCAGATTCCCGCAGGCACTCTCCTATCTCGAACGCGTGCTGGCTGAACTTGACCCTCTCATCACGGCCAGAAGGGTGCCGGTCTTCTATGCCAGCCTACTTGACGATTACGCCTCGGCACTTGCCGGAGTCGGTCGCGAGAAGGATGCGGAAGCCGCGGCCGTCAAAGCCACGGAGACGCGTGGAGGCATGTCGAAACAGCAGGCCGATCCCGATCGCACGCCTTACGGGAAGCAGTGCGGCAAGCCTTGAATTACTCTTGAATCAGTCCTGAATCAATCCCTCGTCATTTCCGTACAGCTCCTGGCGTCCAGCGCGTTGCTGGCCCGGCAGGTCGTTCCGGCCGAAGTTCGTCCTCATCGCTGTGTGCGAATAAAGCATTAGCATGCATTAAGTTGGGTCCAGGACGAAAGTCGCTGTACACCAACGTTTCCCTCGAGCGTTGTACCAGCATTCCTGTAATGTCGAGAGCGGCCGGATTGCCGTTTACATGGAGGGGATTGGGTGATGGAAGGAGATCTACGCATAAAACACCTGCTGCTTCTGATGGCGATATGCCTCTGCACGATGGCCGCCGCCACCCCCGCATTTGCGGGTAATACCGTCAAATTGAAGATATTGCTTATCACGACGGGCGACCCGGCTGAGGACATGGGGTACGCCTATATCAAGCCCGTGCTTGACGAAATGGGTGTGCCATATGATGTATTGGATGCAGGTGCATGCGATTTGACAGCGGCCATGCTCGCTTCCTCTTCGACAGCAGCCGCATGCAAGGCCGAGGAAGCAGGCTGCGTGGGCAACTATAACGGCATCATATTGACGGACTCCGACTTGGTCGCGGGTTTCACCCCGTCGGAATGGGACATCCTGCACGATTACCAGAAGAATTTTGGTGTTCGTGAAGCAGTGCTGTCAGGGTGGCCTGCGACTTACGCGGATCCGGAATTCCCTCACGGCATCTACCTGGACTACGGCCTGGTCTACTCATCCAGCGCAACCGATTACGAGGGTCGGTGGACAGTGCCGGCAACCTATGGCAAGGAAGTTTTCGAGTATGTGAACCAGACCAATCCGCTGTCCATTACCGGATTCGCCTTCGCGGCGACGCCCAGGGAGAATGAGAATAAACTGCGGGATGGCTCTATCCCCAGCGTCGTGCCGCTGCTGAGAACGTCCGAGGGGGAAGCACTGCTATCGATCGTGCGCTACATGATGCCTTTCCGGTCCCAACCGGTGCGCGAGGTCATGATCTCCACGATAGCCCATGCTTCTTCCTCCATTCATTCCAAGGTGCTGGCCTATGAATTCATCAACTGGGCTACCCAAGGGGTATTTGTCGGCGGGCGCCATGTCCATATGGCAGTTCATCTGGACGATCTGTTTCATGCCACCCCCCTATGGGACCTTGCCCTTGACAGGAGCAGTTGGGCTAAAACCTATCGGCTGAACAGTGCCGATATCAGGAACGCGGTCGCCAGCCAGACGGCCTTCCGTGCCGCCCATCCGGCAGCAGGTGCTTTCAAGCTGGATTTTGCCTTCAATGGTTCAGGAGCGGTGATCGATCCGAAAGCCACGAGACTGGCGGCGAACCTCAAGGAAGATCTGGTGGAGGCAGTTGTCGCCAACAAGGCCAGTTTCCGCTTCATAAACCATACGTTTACGCATGCGCACATGGACAAGGCCCCCGTCCCGGCCGATGCGCGCTGCGATTACCCCACCTTTACCAGTCTCCATCCCATCCAGGCGGAAATCACCAGGAACCGGACTGTATGGAAGCTCCTGAGTCTTCCCGAGAGGAGGGAAAACAACCGGGTGCTGGTGACGGGCCATCATTCAGGACTGAAGGATCCTCGTTGCACCGATGACCCCGCATCGCATCCGGGTATGGTCAATGTCCAGGCCGATGATCTGCCATTTGATGGGAATGGGGCCAATCCGCTCTTTCTCCAAGCCGCCACCAGGACCGGTGTCGCCTATGTGGCCTCCGACGCATCGCAACGCGCTCAGGATGTCGAGCAGTACATTACTCAATATGAAGACGGAAGCCCCGGGAATCGGCTCATGCTGCCTCGATGGCCAACCAACATCTTCTTCAATGTTGCGGATCCCTCTCAACTGGAGGATGAGTACAACTATCTTTATCACTGGAGATTTATTAATGCGGGGCAGAATCCCTGCGGAATATCGGGGGCGGCCTGCATCCCGCGCAGCTATGCTGAAATTCTCATGATCGAGGCGGATATTGCATTACATCACATGTTGAGCTTCAGCAAGTGGCCGCATTTTTTCCATCAGGCCAATCTGGCCAGATACGACAAGAACGGAAATACGCTCCAGTTCGACTGGTTGAATGCGGTCTTCACGGAGTATGAGCGGCTATTTACCCTGCCGGTCAAGAACTATCCCTATTATTTGATTGGAGATCTCATCGCAGAGCGCCTCAACGCGAAATCCGCCACCATCGAGGCGAGATGGAATCGTACGACCAATCGGGTCACCTTGATGGCGGACAGAAGCTTGAGGCATCTTCTTGTAACGGGTGTTTCCGGCGGAAAACTGTATGGAGGACAGTTCATTCGTGATGTTGCCGTTAATAGCTCCCCCAGGACGTTCAAGGTCGACCGGGGATTGTCGCGTTGAATCACATTGAACACACGATCGGTGTCCGTGCCGGTATCGGAAACCCGTAGAGCCAGAGCAGTCCTCGTGCTGCTGCTTGCGGCCTTGATGGCCATGACCGGACGGAGACGACGGAAGCCCATGGGGAGCCTGTCAGGACCGGCGAAATACTCTGGTAAACCGGGATGGCCGCGAAAAAAATAAGGAAGGCGAATGACGATTTCCTGACGGCGGTTGAGCCACTGTATGCCAGCCAGGCGAAATCGCTGGCGCAACAGTACAGGGAAACAGGCTGAACCCGGGCATCCAGTGGACTGACAGCCCATTAAGCCATCCTCAAAAACGGAACCACGTGATGCGGCATCGAACGTTATGGTTTTACGCCCGTGACCAGGCTGTAATAGCCGAACGTCGGGTGTGTCTGAATGTCGCGGAACCCCGCGTCCGACATCATGGTCGACAGTTCGCGGGCGGAATACGATCTTCCCTCGGTCCATCCCATCATCAGCATACTGAATGCCGCCGCCGCGAAGGGCGCGGTTTTCTCGTCGTTGTAGAGCATGCTATGAACCATGATGCGTCCGCCCGACTGCAGGCTGTTGAAACTCTTTGCGGTGAGAAAGTTGCATTTCTCCGGCGGCCAGTCGTTATAAACCGTGGAAAAGAAGTGCATGTCGGCCGGGGGCAGCGGATCGCTCCACATATCCCCTTCGCATATCCGGATGCGGCGCTGCAGGTCGCGCCGGGCGATATATTCCTTGGCGATTTCGCATACCAGGGGAAAGTCGAAAATGATCGCCTGCAGATCAGGCAGTTTCGATACCGCACCGATGGAATGCGCGCCGGAGCCGCCGCCGATATCGAGCATGGTGCGGCACGCCGACAGATCCACCACCGTCGGCCAGTGAAATGCCGACGTGATGCTGAAGCTGTACATCGCCCGGGTAAAGCGGCGGACCAGTTCGACCTGGTCTTCGCGGGACTGGTAAACGCCCGACCCGCCGTATACCTGGGGAGTATCGGTCAGGACTGCTCTCTTGAGGCTGGCGAAGGAGTGGATCTGATCATTGTCGATCATCATGTCCCAGAAATAGCCGAAATAGCAGGGGCTCGTCTCCAGCAGGTAATGCTCCGAAAGAGGAGTCAGCGCGTAGCGCCCCTCCCGGAGAGACAGGAAGCCGAGTGCCGTTGCCGAGGCAAGAAGCGCCTCGGCCGGGCGCTCCCTGATATTCAGCCTGCCACAGATTTCGGCCAGTGCCAGAGGTCCATCGGCGAGCAGGGGAAAAACCTTGAGCTTGTGCGCCAGGAGCAGGGCGGGATATCCGTAGCACCCCAGGACGACATCCCACAAGGGCCGATCGTCTTCGATCTGCATCGGATCAATCTTCGGGGGATATTCCTGGGTCATGGCGAAAATCCTCGTTTCTCGTACTGGATGATAAGGCTTGCGGTCATGGGCCGAATTTCGTCATGTCCGTGCATACCCTCGGCATGCTGCGCCCTGCGCGAGCGGGCCACGGAAGCGGTAGGCCGAGGTGCCAGGGTGCAGGGTCTTCATGCGGCACGGCTGGTCTCGATCAGGCTTTTTATATTCCGCACGGTTCGCTCCGCTCCATCCTGTACCGCGGAGCGTACCAGTTGCTCGAAGGGGCGCATCAGCGTCTGGATCTCCAGCAATTCGAACGTGAAGACCAACTGGACGGTACCGGGGATCGCCGTATCCTGCAGTTCGTAGATACAGCGGTATGGATCGGCGATGCCGGCGAATGCCAGACGCTTGTGGGGCTCGCAGACCGTAATCCTGAATCTCGATTCCGAACGGTGCCCCTGATCCACGCGCACCTGCCGGGCGATGGTTCCCAGTTGCACCGGACCATCGGTCAGTTGCTCAAGCTCTTTTACTTCGGGGGACCATTTCGGATAATTCTCGAAAAGCCCGTCGGCGAGAAACCTGAATATCTCTTCGCAGGAGCAATCCAGCTGAATGCTTGCCTTGCCGATGACGGGCTCGGAAGGTCCCAGGTTGAACATGGACCCTAAATTGAACATGGGGCTACTCCCGCTCCTTGGC
>CAZYYR010000124.1:0-7216 GCA_964651465.1 uncultured Nitrosospira sp. | reverse complement strand
TGGCGAATACCACGATTTTGCTTTTGATGCTTTTTAGCCACACCATGATTTATCAAGCGATAGATGTAAAATAGCGAAGGACCCGACTTCCAATATCGCTCTGATATGCTTGAATGCCGCAATCGAATATCGCATCTGCGGCAGGCGGTGTACGTTGCACGTTGAGCACGATGCGATCGATGCGCTCGGACTCTACGGGAGGTCGCCCCTGCTTGTCGATTGCCGGTCTGTAATCTTTCTGGTTTTTCATCCCTGCAACTCGGCGATCAGTTTTTTTATTCGCGCCACCCTTTCTTCCACCGTTGCGAGACGCACTTTTACCTTCAGACGATCCGGCCCGGAAAGCTGATAGTCGCGGCTGCGCTGGAGAAGCGCAACGATCTTTCCGGCTTCGATGGGCGGATCGGGCACGAAGTGCATCTGGATGGCGTCCGCACTTGCCTCTATGCGCGTAATGCCCAGCGGTGTTGCAGCGATACGCAGGCGATGGCAGTCGAGCAGCGCCCGCACAGGTTCCGGCGGAAGGCCGAAGCGGTCTGCCAGTTCAATCAGCATTTCATCCACTTGACCATCGCTGGTGCAATTGGCCATCCGCTTGTACAGTATCAGGCGCTCGTGGATATCATTGCAGTAATCATCCGGCAGCAGCGCGGGGACATGGAGGTTGATTTCCGTGGCGATGCCCAGCGGGTGATGCAGATCCGGTTCCCTGCCTTCCTTCAATGAGCGCACGGCGGCGTCGAGCATTGCCGCGTAGAGGTTGAAGCCGATTTCCTGCATCTCGCCGCTTTGCGATTCGCCCAGCACTTCCCCGGCCCCCCGGATCTCGAGGTCGTGCATCGCAAGGTAGAAGCCTGCTCCCAGCTCTTCCATAGCCTGAATGGCTTCCAGGCGTTTCCGGGCTTGCGCGCCAACCGCTTCCTCTTCCGGCACCAGGAGGTAAGCGTATGCCTGGTGATGAGAACGGCCCACCCGGCCCCGCAACTGGTGCAATTGCGCCAAGCCGAATTTGTCCGCGCGGTTCATGATGATGGTATTGGCTGTGGGAACATCGATGCCGGTTTCGATAATGGTCGTGCAAAGCAGCAGGTTGAAGCGCTGCTGATAGAAATCCTTCATCACGTGTTCCAGTTCGCGTTCGCGCATCTGCCCGTGGGCGATATTGATGCGGGCCTCCGGGAGCAGCCTGGCAAGGCGGTCGTGCATTGCCTGAATCGTTCTCACCTCGTTGTGCAGGAAATAGACCTGTCCGCCGCGTTTGAGCTCGCGCAGGCATGCTTCGCGTATGATACCGTCGGAAAAACGGCTGACAAAGGTCTTGATGGCGAGCCGCCGCTGGGGCGCTGTCGCGATGACGGAGAAATCCCGCAGTCCCTCCAGTGACATTGCAAGCGTGCGTGGTATGGGCGTGGCTGTCAGGGTCAGGACATCCACTTCTGCACGCAGGCTTTTCAGCTGTTCCTTGTGGCGCACGCCAAAGCGATGCTCTTCGTCTATGATGACCAGACCCAGATTTTTGAATTTGACGCCTCTCTGGATCAATTTATGCGTACCGATGACAATGTCGATCTGTCCATCGGCCAGACCCTTCAGCGCCTGAGCCTGCTCTTTGGCTGAGCGGAAACGGGACAGCTCCGCGATTCTGACCGGCCACTCATTCGCGATCAGACCGAAGCGATCGGAGAAGTTCTGGAAATGCTGTTCAGCCAGCAATGTGGTGGGGACCAGTATCGCTACCTGCCTGCCATCGGCAACCGCAATAAAGGCTGCTCTGAGTGCGACTTCCGTCTTGCCGAAACCGACATCGCCGCAGATCAGCCGGTCCATCGGCTTGGCCGAAATCAGATCCTCGATCACCGCATCGATCGCGGCGGCCTGATCGGGAGTCTCTTCAAAACCGAACCCTTCGACGAACGCTTCATAATCATGCTGTTTCAGCCGGAACGCGTGGCCGGGACGAGCACTGCGCCGCGCATAAAGGTTCAGTAGTTCCGCCGCGGTGTCACGCACCTGCTGCATGGCCTTGCGCCTGGCCTTCTCCCATTGGCCGCTGCCGAGCTTATGCAGCGGTGCAGTATCGGGTGATGCGCCGCTATATCGCCCGATGAGATGCAGCTGGGAGACCGGCACATAGAGCTTGTCTCCCGCTGCGTACTCGAGCGCCAGGAATTCCGTTGCGCCTTCGCCCAGATCCATGCTCACCAGCCCGAGGTAGCGCCCGATTCCATGCTGCTCATGTACGACCGGGTCGCCCGCCTTGATTTCGGACAGGTCGCGCAGGGCGGCATCGGCCACCAGGGCAGCCTTGCGCGAGTCGCGTTCGCGGCGGCCATGCAGATGTCTCGCATACAATTCGCTTTCCGTGACAAAAGCGATTCCTTCAGCTACGGATATGAAGCCGTTATGCAGAGGTGCTACTCCAAGCATGAAAGGCTGGGTGCCCGCCAGAAATTGCGCATAACTTTCGCACATGTCGGGCTTGAGTCCATATTGGCTGAGGTGATCCGCGACCAGTTCGCGTCGCCCGAGGCTTTCTGCCAGAAGGAGCACCCTTCCATCGCCATTTCGGGAAGTCCCGCGAAACTCTGCTATGAACGAAGCAAGCTGCTCTGCCGGATTGCTTGCGCGACGGTCGATCTGGAGCGGTGGCAATGGATGTGTCAGGTGTCCGGCGCTGGAGTCCGGATCGTGTGCCTCCGACTGTATTTCCATCCGCGCATAAGGCCTCAACGCACCAAAAAAGGCGTCCGTCGGGATGAACAGTTCGGTGGGATTCAGTAAAGGCCGGTCCGGATCGCCCTGAAGCAGCCGATGGCGTGCCCTGGTATCCTGCCAGAAGCTTTCCGCTGCGGAGTGGACGTCATGATGAAGGCATAATACCGTCGAGGATGGCAGATAATCGAAAAGCGTCGCGGTATGCTCGAAAAAAAGAGGCAGATAATATTCGATGCCCCCTGGTGTCGCGCCCTTGCTGATATCCTTGTAAATGCGGCTTCTGGAAGGATCACCTTCGAATTTTTCACGAAAATTTCCCCGGAATCGGGTACGCCCTTCCTCGTCGAGGGGAAATTCACGTGCCGGTAACAGTCGTATTTCTGTTACGGGATAGACGCTTCTCTGCGTGTCCACATCGAAGGTGCGAATCGTTTCTATTTCATCATCCAGCAGATCGATGCGGTAAGGCAGTGAACTGCCCGTAGGAAACAGGTCGATCAATCCTCCGCGCACGCTGTACTCTCCTGGTGAAAGCACCTGGGTGACATGGCTGTATCCTGCCAGTGTCATCTGGCTGCGCAGGGCATTCAGATCGAGTATTTCTCCCCGCTTCAGGAAAAAAGTATGGGCCGCGAGAAACTCGGGCGGGGGCATGCGATACAGCGCGGTGGTGACTGGAACGATCATTAGATCGCAAGTACCGTTCATGAGCTGGTAGAGGGTGGCCAGCCGTTCGGAGATCAGGTCCTGATGAGGGGAGAAAGTATCGTAGGGCAGCGTTTCCCAGTCGGGCAGCAGATGAATTTTCAGTTCGGGTGCAAAAAAGGGAATTTCCTCGATCAGTCGCTGCGCCGCGGATGCACTTGCCGTGATGGCGGCAACGGGTTTCGCATCACGCGCCAGTTGTGCCAGGGCGAGGGCATCGCCCGATCCGTCGAAACAACCATGGCGATTTGTCGAGCCAGGGGAGGGGACTGCCAGCGTAAATGCCATCCGGATATCGATTCCAGTGCGGTGCAGACCAGGGGGTCGCGCTCCCTGCATGGATAAAATGAAAGCATTATATGCCAGTTGCGGAGGGTTATATTTTGCAGTTGTCCTGCATTCTGGGAAAAGATGGGAGCGGCGCGGAAAAGTACGCCGATGCTCGTCGTGCGGCCCAGAGAATATGTAGCGGACCGGAGATACTACATTCCGGGCTGGAACCAGTGCTCCAGAATGAACTGCAGGGCGGTCTCGCCGTTGAACTCGTTGAGATGCAATCGATAGACCGCGTCTATCACATCCGGGACAGGCGCAGTCCGGGAGAACATGATGCCGTCGCAGGATGTCCTGCCGCACTCGCTGTCACGGGCGCCAGCAGGGTGTTTTCTCAGCTTCAGCTTCAAGTGCTTCTGTGCAACGACATACTGGTTCTCCACGTTGAAGCGGCTATGGAAGGTCGGCGGTGCGAATCCCTGCCCCCATACCGGTTCCGTCAGGTGGCGGGCCAGTTCGAGATTCATCTCGGACGCATCCAGATCGCCATCGGTTTCGATGATGCGTCTGAGATCGGCTGGCTCGAGCAGCGTTCGCGCAGTCTGCTCGAATGCCTGGCGGAATCTGTCGAAATCGGTGGCGCGGATGGTCAGGCCGGCCGCAGCCGCGTGGCCGCCAAATTTGAGCAGAAGGCCAGGCCAGCGTTTCGAAACGAGATCCAGGCAATCCCTCATATGAAAGCCGGGAATGGATCTGCCGGATCCCTTCAATTCGCCGTCACTACCAGGCGCAAACGCGATGACCGGGAGGTGAAATCTTTCCTTGATGCGGGAAGCAAGTATGCCTGTCACGCCTTGATGCCAGTCCGGGTCGAACAGGCTCAGGCTGTGGCTGTCGTTCGCCGTGTCGATCGTGCCGGGCTGCGGAGGGGTTGACGGAAAAGCATGCTCCAGCATGGCCAGAGCTCCATGCTGCATCTCCATTTCGATCGCCTGGCGCTTGCGATTGAGCATATCCAGTTGCAGTGCAATCCGGGATGCATGAGATTCGTCATCCGTAATGAGGCACTCGATCCCGAGCGACATGTCGTCGAGACGTCCCGCCGCGTTGAGTCTCGGTCCGAGCACGAAGCCGAGTTCGTATGCAGAGGCCTGCCGAAACTCCCGCCGCGCGCTCCGCAGGAGCGCGTTGATGCCTGCGCAGCCGCGGCCTTCGCGAATCCGCTGCAGTCCCTTGTGCACGAGAAGGCGGTTATTGTCGTCGAGCCTGACCACATCCGCTACGGTGCCCAGTGCCACGAGATCGAGCAGGCAGGCCAGATTGGGCTCTTTCAGGCCTTGACTCCGGGAGATATCGAATACGCCTCTGGCCCGCAGTTCCGCCCGCAACGCAAGCATGAGATAAAAAACGACACCGACGCCGGCAAGATGCTTGCTGGGGAAGTCGCAGCCGGGCTGGTTCGGGTTCACGATCACCGCCGCGTCCGGAAGGGTATCGCCGGGAAGATGATGATCGGTGACGAGAACCTGCATGCCGAGCCGGTTTGCCTCCGCTACACCTTCGATACTTGCGATGCCGTTATCGACCGTGATCAGTATGTCGGGAGGTGCCGCTGCCGTTGCGGCAAGCCGCACGATCTCGGGCGTGAGCCCGTAGCCGTACTCGAAACGGTTGGGGACCAGATAATCCACTCTTGCACCGAAGCTTCTCAGTGCGCGCATGCCGACAGCGCAGGCTGTAGCGCCGTCCGAGTCATAATCCGCCACGATCAGCAGGCCTTTTCCTGCCCCGATTGCTTCGGCCAGGAACCGCGCCATCACGAAAACGTTCTTCAGGCGTTCCGGTGGAAGCAGGCGCGACCATTCCATCTCAAGCTGGCCAGGCGTCTCGATGCCCCGGGCTGCGTAGACACGGGCCAGCACGGGGTGGAGCCCATGTGCAGCCAGCGCAGCGAAAGCGGGCGGCGAGTAGGTACGAGTGGCACAAGCGACTGGGTTGGACATGAGGCGGAAATGCGCAGAAAGTCTTTGAACGCAGAACTGTACAAGACTTTCAGGGAATCCGGGATGGTCACCGGCTGCAAGAATGTCCGATGGACGGGCGTGATTTTTCGGCGTACGACTCCCCGAATGTCATGCGGTGCATTCGGATTGTGTTAAAAATGATAGTGCGCGCCGATACCGAGATAGTCTACCCTTTGCCGGAAGAACTGGCCAGTGGGGGAATTGCCGTGGAAATATTCGACCAGGAACAGCAGTTTGCGGCTGAATGCCTGGAAATGGTCCAGCTGAACGCCGGCTCTTGCGGATACATCGGCATTCCAGTTGTTCTGTTCATGGTTCTTGATGTCAACTGCAAGGATCGGCCGCAAGGCTAGCATTTCGATGCGCCAGGGACTCCTGAACTCGACGCCATATTGTATCGACCAGGGTTTGATCGTCGAAGGCTCCTTGTGAAAAATACCGCCGCCTCCGCCGTAGACGCGTACCCCGTACGGAAGCTCGTAGGAAAGCCTGAGATCTGCTCCTTCGTAGCTGAGGTTGATCCGCTGAAAACCGGTTAGCCGCCGCAGCAAGAACTCGTCGCCGAGATGAGAACTCTGATGATAGATACGCCCGAAAGCGGAAAAATTGCCCGCGCGCATGCTTCCATAAGCTGAAGCGATGAAATCCGTATTGATGAGATCGGCCGAAGGAGCACCCAGGTTGAAATCACTGAAGACTCCGGCCTGGAGTCCCGCTTCCCACTGCACGGTCGACCGGCCAAAATTGCCGCGGTAGAATGGAATGGTTTCCCCGAAGCTGACCGCTCCATTATTGTTTCCATCGATGTTGTTGCCGACATAATTACGGTAGGAGGCAGAGAAATGGGCCCAGCGAGGGTCCGCCAGCAGGGGTTTGAACAGATGGCCTTCAGGCAACATTCCGGTTGCGAGAACCGCGGGGCCTGCTGCCGGTACACCTTCGCTCGCGACCGCAACTTCGTCCGCCGGTGAAGCGGCCGAGGACTGTTGAACAGGCTTGAAGGCATCCCGCTGGGAAGACGGACTGGCGCCGCCTTCGGCTACACTCACTGCGGTCACCCCGGGAATGCGCGACAGTGCCTGTACAATCGGATTACGGTTGTCCGGAGTAAGCCGGTTTGCGGGAATGGTGATGATGCCATCCCGCACGATCAAGGTCGGAATTTCGACCTTGAAGCCATGCTTGAGGATACCGGCGGCATAGCCGGCAATATAAGAGTCCTCCGTTATCGCGGCGCTGGCAATCGAAGCTGAAAGCAGCATCGCCGCGAAAATGGGAAAATGTCGCACGATATCCCCCTTTATCTGGTGGTGACAGGATCGGAAAGGCTGGGTAGTGGAATAATTTTTGCGTTTTTATTCAACCGGAAATGGACGTGTGTCATGGATGCATGATTGGAGGCGCACGCATCGGCCGCGCATCGATTCCACCCGCGAAGCGGGCCCCTTAATTCCGCATCGATTTAGATCAAACGGCGGAGCAGGACGCTCCTGCTACAA
>CAZYYR010000123.1:0-7281 GCA_964651465.1 uncultured Nitrosospira sp. | reverse complement strand
CAAGGACTACGTCTTTCGCTACGACGAGTATTTCCAGAAACGCGCAAACTGAGCTGTAAATGCCGGCCCCAAGTGCTGCGCAGTCCCTCGGGCTGCTTTCATGTACCTTCGGCGCATGCGCGCCGGCATGTCTTGCGTAACATAATCCGGCTACCCGGGTCCGCGTCCCCCGCGCATGGCATTACGATGCGCCCCATCGATCATCAGCAAGCCCGGATCGATCCAGCTTACAAAAACTAGCTGAGCTTGCCGTGGCATTGCTTGTATTTTTTTCCTGATCCGCAGGGGCATGGATCATTCCGGCCGATCTTGCCGCCCTGCCGCACGAATGGCTGGGGCTTCTGCAGCTGATCGGCCGACTCGGCTTCCCTGTCGCGACCATCATCGTGTTGCTCTTCCCCCAGTGCCTCCTCAAAAGCGGCATGATGATACTGGACGTTGGTTGGCGCATGCTGTGTTTCTGTCACCGCTTCCACCTGCTGTTCGCTCCTGATCTGCACGGCGAGAAGTGTCTTGGTCACCTCAGCCTTGATCTCTTCAAGCATGGCGGTGAATAATTCGAACGCTTCCCGCTTGTATTCCTGCTTGGGGTTTTTCTGGGCATAGCCCCGCAGATGGATGCCCTGGCGCAGGTGATCCAGGGAGGCAAGGTGTTCGCGCCAGTGAATATCCAGGCTTTGCAGCATGACCGCACGCTCGTACTGATGCATGATCTGCGCCCCGACCTGCTCCACCTTTCCTGAATAGAGATCCTGTGCGGACGCAAGGATGCGCTGACAGAGGGTTTCTTCGTGAAGATCCGCCTCTTTCTCCAGCCATTCCCCCACTGGCAGGGACAGGTGGCACTCGGCCGCGAGCGCTTTTTCCAGCCCGGGTATATCCCACTCTTCCTCGACGCTCTGGGGAGGCACGTGTAACGCCAGGAGACTGCGTATCATGTCCTCCCGCATGGCGGTTATCGTTTCAGAAATATCCTGCGACTCGAGAAGCTCATTGCGCTGCTCGTAGATGACCTTGCGCTGGTCATTGGCGACGTCGTCATACTCGAGCAGCTGCTTGCGTATATCGAAATTGCGCGCTTCCACCTTGCGCTGCGCATTCTCGATGGCCCGTGTCACCCACGGGTGTTCGATCGCCTCTCCCTCGGGCATATTGAGCTTCTGCATGATGCTGGCTACCCGGTCAGACGCAAAAATGCGCAGAAGCGGATCTTCCAGTGAAAGGTAGAAACGGCTGGAACCGGGATCGCCCTGACGGCCCGAGCGGCCGCGCAACTGATTGTCGACCCGACGGGATTCATGTCGCTCGGTACCGATGATATGCAATCCCCCCAGGGTCAGCACTTCCTCGTGGAGCCGATCCCATTCCTCCTGGAGCTTCGAGATACGCTCAAGTTTCTCAGACTCTTCCAGTTCTTGGTCGGCACGGATACGTTCGATTTCGGGTTCCGGATTGCCGCCCAGCACGATATCCGTCCCGCGTCCAGCCATGTTGGTGGCTATGGTAATCATCCCCGGATGTCCGGCCTGGGCTACGATCTCCGCTTCCCGCGCATGCTGCTTGGCATTGAGCACCTGATGCGACAGATTCTCACGCGTCAGCAAGCTGGACAGCAGCTCATTGCTCTCGATGGATGTCGTGCCGACCAGCACAGGCTGGCCGCGCTGCTGGCAATCCTTGATATCTTCGATGATGGCCCGGTTTTTCTCGTCCATCGTGCGGAATACCTGATCCATACGGTCCGCGCGTATCATGGGCCGATGAGTCGGGATAATCACCGTTTCCAGTCCATAGATCTGCTGAAACTCGTAGGCTTCGGTATCGGCGGTCCCCGTCATCCCGGCGAGCTTCTGATACATGCGGAAATAATTCTGGAAGGTGATCGACGCAAGCGTCTGGTTCTCTTTCTGGATCTGAACCCCCTCCTTGGCCTCCACCGCCTGATGCAGGCCCTCGGACCACCGTCTGCCCGACATGAGCCTGCCGGTGAATTCATCCACGATAACGATTTCACCGTTCTGTATTACATAGTGCTGATCCCGATGGAACAGCGCATGGGCACGCAATGCGGCATAAAGGTGATGGACGAGATTGATGTTGGCGGGATCGTAGAGACCGGTTCCGGCAGGAAGCAGTCCGCTCTGGGCGAGAAGCTCCTCCGCGTGCTCGAAGCCGGCTTCGCTCAGCAGCACCTGCTGAGCCTTTTCATCCACGCTGAAATCACCGGGACTCGTCTCTGTTTCCTGACGGACGAGTTTCGGGATCAGGGTGTTCATTCGTACGTATACTTCGGTGTTTCCTTCCGCCTGGCCAGAAATGATCAAAGGCGTACGCGCTTCATCGATCAGAATGGAGTCCACTTCGTCCACGATGGCGAAGTTGAGCACGCGCTGGACGCGTTCCGCCGGATGACTGACCATATTGTCGCGGAGATAGTCGAACCCGTATTCGTTATTTGTGCCGTAAGTGATGTCGGCACCATACGCAGCCTGTTTTTCCGCATGATCCATCTGCGACAGAATGACGCCGACGGTGATGCCGAGAAACTGGTAGACCCGCCCCATCCATTCCGCATCTCGCCTGGCCAGATAATCGTTTACGGTGACAAGATGAACCCCTTTGCCGGCCAGGGCATTGAGGTAGGCGGGCAAGGTCGCCATCAAGGTCTTGCCCTCGCCGGTCCGCATCTCGGCAATCCTGCCGTTGTGCAGCACCATGCCGCCGATCAGCTGCACGTCGAAATGGCGCATTCCCAGCACGCGCTTGCCGGCCTCGCGCACCACTGCAAATGCTTCCGGAAGCAATGCGTCGAGCGTCACACCCTCGGCAAGGCGTTGTTTGAATTCATCGGTCTTGGCACGCAGTTCGTCGTCGCTCAGTGCTGCAATTCTGGATTCCTGAGCATTGATTGCCGCCACAATCTGGGAATACTGCTTGATGAGCCTGTCGTTACGGCTACCGAAAACCTTCTTGAGCAGATTGTTCAGCATGAAATTTCGAATGGTTCAATAAGCGGCGTCAAAAAAAAAGGTGAGGTTTTTTGGCCTCACCCCGCTGCAGAGTTATGATCCGGCTCAGCCGGGCATTTTCAGGAACCGTGATGGATTTTGCGGCAAGCCCTTGTGCCTGACTTCAAAGTGCAGATGCGGGCCGGTGGAACGGCCTGTGCTGCCCACTTCTGCAATCTTCTGCCCGCGTACCACTACCTGGCCTTTCTTGACCAGACGTTTGGAAGCGTGAGCATAGCGACTGACGAAATCATTGCCGTGGTCAACATCGATCATATTACCATATTCAGGGTGGTAATCGGAATATACGACCACCCCCCCCGCTGCGGCCACGATGGGAGTACCCACCGTCGCGGTGAAATCGACACCCTCATGAAAAACGCTTCGCCCGGTGAAGGGATCGCTGCGAATGCCAAATCCGGAGGAATACCATCTGGTGGCCACCGGCATCACCGATGGAAGCATTTTCTTCTTGAGCCTGTCCTGCATCAGCATCGAGTCGAGCGCGTCGAGCTTGTCGGTACGGTCATCCAGGACACGGGACATTTCCTGTATCCTGTTGCTCACCTCCATGAAGGACACATCCTGGGACGGCAGCGTAGCTACCGTTCCGCCTTGGCCCGGCGTCTGGTTGAACAGAAATTCCTGTGGCTTCATTCCGGACAGCTCTGCCAGACGTGCACCAACGGAGTCGAGGCGCAGCAGTTGGGCCTGCATCTGGCCCATCCTGACAGCCATGGCATTCAGGCTGTCCCGCAAGTATGACTGGGTTTTCTGATGCTCCTCCTGCTGGATGCTCAGAACCAGCGATCTCAGGGTCGGACTGTCGATCCGGTCCGCATAACGCAAGGACAGGTAATTGAGACCCATCGCCATCAAGATGGAGGAAAACAGGAACCCTGCCGCCACCAGTAGCAGATGGGTGCCGGTCAGCGTCAGGGTTTTAGCTTTTGCAGAATTATTGGAAACCAGAATAATGTTCATCTCATTCCCTGATATGGTTTAGCCATGGCTGTCCGCAAGATCGATTTCTACTTCGAAACCCCCGGGCTGATGCCTGAGCATCAACAGTTGTTCAAATACCTGAACAGACTGACCGCGATGCAACAGATCTTTATGAAAATGATGCCGCCATCACTGGCTCAACACTGCGCTCTGGGTGGATTCTCTGAAGGAAACCTGACGATTTGCGCAGATAACGGGGCGATTGCAACGAAGCTCAGGCAAACGCTGCCCTCGTTATTATTGAAATTTCGGGCAATGGGGTACGAGGTTACTGCAATTCGAATTGCCGTGCAAGCAAATTACCGCGATATCCGGAGGGAAAAGCTGCCCCGCAAAAACCCGAAAATTGGCCATGCCGGCATCGAAAAACTTACTGTCCTTGCAGGGGATTTACCGGAATCACCCTTGAAAATCGCGATCGAATCGCTGGCGAAAACAGCAGCTGGGGAACGCATCCGGAAGAAAAAATGAAGATGGGCCGACCGCATGACGAATGGCTGTACGCTGATGGCCGGCGGGAAGTGGGCTGTTTGCGGGCAAATGTCCATGCGAAGCGGGTCCCCGGTCCGGCAGATAACGCAGGAGCGGATGCCGGGCAGGAACGCCGCTCAGCGGCCGCTTAATGGAAGCTTGCTGCGCCTCGCCTCGATCTCCTTGATTCCCTCGGTGGGACCTGGACACCTGATCAGGGTATCCAAGAACGCCTTGGCTCAATCGGCCTGCTTTCTCAGGAATGCAGGAATATCCAGGATATCGACACCCGACTGCCTCATGGCTTCGATCGTCGCGTCGCGCCGCCTGTTCGTCCTGATAGCAGCGGGTGCATCCGGGTCCCGCCAATCGATGCCATCCGCCAGCACGGAGTCATCCGTTCCGGTACGCGCATGAACGACGCTCAGCGGCTTAGACTGCAGCCGGCTGCCCACTCCGACTCCGCCCAGACCTGTTGCCACCATCGTCACACGGAGATTGTCGTGCATATTTTCGTCGATCACGGTACCGACTATTACAGTCGCGTCCTCGGCGGTGAAATCGCGGATGGCGCTCATCACTTCATGCACTTCCCGCATCTTCATTGCCGAACTGGCGGTTATGTTGACCAGCACGCCACGCGCGCCCGAGAGATTCACGTCTTCCAGCAACGGGCTAGCAACAGCCTGTTCCGCCGCTTCCCGCGCGCGGTCCATCCCCGACGCAAACGCGGATCCCATCATTGCCATACCCATCTCGGACATCACTGTTCTTACATCCGCAAAATCGACATTGACGAGGCCCGGGCAATTGATCACTTCCGCAATACCCGCCACGGCGCCATGCAGCACATTATTGGCCGCCTTGAAGGCATCCAGCATACTGACGTCTTCGCCCAGGACCATCATCAGTTTGTCGTTGGGAATCACGATCAGCGAATCGACATACTGCGAGAGGGCATCCATTCCCTGCTGGGCGGCCTTGAGCCGCCGGCCTTCGAACGCGAAAGGCTTGGTCACCACCGCTACGGTAAGAACGCCCATTTCCTTCGCGATCTGCGCCACCACCGGCGCCGCACCCGTACCGGTGCCGCCCCCCATTCCGGCGGTGATGAACAGCATATCCGCCCCTTCTATCAATTCGGCGATCCTGTCCCGGTCTTCCAGCGCCGCGCCGCGCCCGACTTCGGGATCCGCACCCGCTCCCAATCCCTTAGTAATATCCGACCCCATTTGTAGCAACGTTTTCGCCTGGCTGCGCTTCAGTGCCTGCGCGTCGGTATTTGCGCAGATGAATTCGACGCCCTGAACGCCGTTCTGGATCATGTGATCCACCGCATTGCCGCCGCATCCGCCGATGCCGATCACCTTGATTACGGCTTCCTGTGTCTGTGTATCCATGATTTCAAACATTGTGTCTCTCCTTTTAGAACTGAAAACAAACGATCTTCATATCCTGTCGCCGCCGGCTCCCGTGCTGCACAGCGAGCCAGGGCATTCAGAAATTGACCTGAAACCAGTTTCGCATCCGCTCCAGTACCCGCTTGAACGAATTACCCTGCAAACGTGTATGCTGCTGTCGCTGAAGCTGTTCCCTTCCTGCCATGATCAGGCCGATGCCAGTGGCGCAGCGCGGGGTGAGCACCACTTCCTCCAGCGTGCCGCGATACTTCGGCAAGCCCAGCCTTACCGGCATGTGAAATATTTCCTCGCCCAGTTCCACCATGCCTCGAAGTGAACTGCTGCCCCCGGTGATAACGATTCCCGACGAAAGCAGTTCCTCGAACCCGCTGCGGCGCAATTCGGCCTGAACCATGGAATAGAGTTCTTCCACCCGCGGCTCGATGACTTCTGCCAGCGTCTGCCTCGACAGCTGGCGCGTGCCACGGTCCCCCACGCCGGCGACCTCGACCATTTCGTGGGGGTCTGCCATCCCGCGCAGGGCACAACCGTAGCGGCACTTGATGTCCTCGGCATCCTTGGTGGGCGTGCGCAGCGCCATGGCGATATCGTTTGTGATCTGGTCTCCCGCTATCGGGATCACTGCCGTGTGGCGAATCGCCCCATGCGTAAATATCGCGATGTCGGTTGTTCCCCCGCCTATGTCCACGAGGCAGACCCCCAGGTCCTTCTCATCTTCCGACAACACCGCCAGCGCCGATGCCAGCGGCTGCAGCACCAGGTCGCGCACCTCCAGTCCGCATCGGCGCACGCACTTCATGATGTTCTGCGCCGCGGATACCGCCCCGGTAACGATGTGCACCTTGACTTCCAGCCGCACTCCGCTCATGCCGATGGGCTCGCGCACATCCTCCTGGCCATCGATGATGAATTCCTGGTTCAGGACATGGAGGACCTGCTGGTCATTCAGAATATTCACTGCCTTCGCGGTCTCTATTACCCGCTCGACATCCATCTGCGACACTTCCTTGTCCTTGATCGCGACCATTCCGTGCGAATTGAAGCTTCTGATATGGCCTCCGGCAATGCCCGTATAAACTTCGCGGATCTTGCAATCCGCCATCAATTCCGCTTCTTCCAGCGCGCGCTGGATCGCGTTGACCGTCGTCTCGATATTGACGACCACGCCTTTCTTCAGGCCGCGGGAGGGGTGGCTACCCATGCCCATCACCTCATACCCACCCTCCGGCTTGACCTCTGCGACGATCGCCACTATTTTGGAGGTACCGATATCCAGGCCTACGATCAGGTTTTTTGCTTCGCTGCCTCTATTCATCTGTCTAGCGCATTCCTCGACCCGCTCTCATTCCACCGGGTGCTCCATTCCTGACTCCACC
>CAZYYR010000122.1:0-7288 GCA_964651465.1 uncultured Nitrosospira sp. | reverse complement strand
ATGCCGCTCGCCAACAGCCCGCTGATCAGGGAAATCTTCATGGTAGTCTTCATTAGCCGTATCCTCTCGATGATTGATCGTTGATGAATGGCGCCGCAATTCTGCACGGCGTTGGACAGATCATAGAAGCAGTCAATGTCAAGGTGGGTCAGGCAAGCGTAAAGTTGTGTAAAGAATCGGGGAATCACTATGTTTGCGTGCCAGGATTTGGCACTATTCACAGCGATAAACACCATGTGAATGGCGTAACAGCCAGACGGGGGAAAAATGGCGCGCATACTGCTGGCGGATGACGATGTCGAATTGAGTAATATGCTGGCCGACTATCTCGTGGAAGAAGGGTTCGAGGTCGATACCGCGTATGATGGGGACATGGCGCTGGAAAAGGTTCTGGCGTGTCCCGATCGCCCCTATGACCTGCTGGTGCTCGATGTCATGATGCCGAAGCGCAACGGCTTCGACGTGCTGCGCGAACTGCGCATGCAATCCCTGCTTCCCGTTCTGATGCTCACCGCACGCGGGGATGACGTCGACAGCATCGTCGGCCTGGAGCTCGGAGCCGACGACTATCTGGCCAAGCCGACCAATCCGCGCGTCATGGTTGCGCGGATTCGCGCCATCCTGAGAAGGGCAGAGGCTGCGGAAGCGCATGGGGATACGTCCAACACGGCCGGACCATCCGGTCGAATCGTGCTGGATGATCTCGTCATGCACACGGGCTCACGAACCGTAACCTGCAATGGCCAGCCGGTGCCCATGACCAGCACGGAATTCAGTCTCCTGGATGTGCTGCTGCGTGAAGCAGGCAAGGTCGTGTCCAAGGCTGCGTTGTCCGAGCAGGCGCTGGGCCGCAAGCTGAGCCGTTATGACCGCGGCCTGGACATGCATGTCAGCAACCTGCGCAGGAAGCTCGGTCCGCTGCCGGATGACCAGGAGCGCATCAAGACAGTGCGTGGCGTCGGCTATATCTATACGCGGAACTGACGTGCACCGGCTCTTCTGGAAGATTTTCCTGTCCTTCTGGCTCACGCTGATCATTTTTTCGAGCGTGCTGATGTTCGCCGTTTCCAGCTATCTCGAGCACATCCGCGTGCAGCATGACATCGGCAACATGCGCGAGCGCCTGTCCACGTACCTGGAGCAAGGGCAGGCGGTCGCCGAACACGGCGGCATCGAAGGCTTGAGGGAATGGCTGGAACATCTGGATCGCAGCGAAGCGATTCCCATTTTTCTCATCGACGAGTCGTCAGGGCAGGACCTGCTGGAACGGGAAATCCCCCCGGATATCGAAACGCGCCTGGAACGCTGGCGGGAACACAGGGAACGCGCCAGCCGCAGGAGACAGGAAGGAGATGCCGGGCACGGAAGAGACGCTTATCGCCGGGCCATCCGGCTGTACGACGGTAGCGCCTATCGCATGATCCCTGATTTCCAGAGCATCACCCTGCTCAGGGTGCTGCAGCGCCCGCGCGTCATTGCGCTTCCCGTCGCGATCGCCACCCTGCTCAGCGCGCTCATCTGCCTTCTGCTCAGCCGCTATCTCACTTTTCCGCTGGAGAGGCTGCGGCACGCCACCCGGCAAATCGCCGCCGGCGATCTTGCCCAGCGCGTCGGCCCCTCCATGGGCAGCCGCCGCGATGAAATCGCGGACCTGGCAATCGCGTTCGACAGGATGACGGAACGTCTCGAAAAGGCATTTGGCGCGCAGCGCCAGCTGCTGAGCGATGCCTCCCACGAATTGCGTTCCCCGCTTGCACGGCTGCTAGCTGCGCTGGGTCTCGCCCGCCAGCGCTCGGGCGGGCAGGCGAGCAAAGAACTGGATCGCATGGAGATGGAAATAGAGCGCCTGGATGAGCTGATCGGAAAGCTGCTCGAACTCTCCCGCCTGGAAGCGGGCGTCGATGCGGCGCATACCGAAGAGGTGGATTTACAGGAACTGCTGCAGGGACTGGTGGAAGACGCTCAGCTTGAAGCGGCATCGCAAGGCCGCCTGGTCGAACTGCGCCATGCCTTTCCTGTCCTCATCCAGGCCAATGCGGAACTGCTGCACAGCGCGATAGAAAACGTCGTGCGCAATGCCATCCGGTACACGAAACCGGGCACAGTCGTGGAAATCACGATGACAAACGGGTATGAAGGAAAGAGCATCGTCATCCACGTGTGCGACCATGGCCCCGGGGTTTCCGGCGAGATGCTGCCCAGGCTGTTCGAGCCCTTCGTGCGGGTGGAACAAGCCCGGGACCGCTCCAGCGGCGGCCAGGGGCTGGGCCTTGCCATCGCCGACCGTGCCGTGCGGCTCCATGGCGGCGAAATCGTGGCGAACAACGAACCGGATGGAGGATTGAGCGTACGGATAAGCCTGCCGCTTGCCGGTCGTTGAGGTCCACCCGAGCGAAGTGACGGGCCGGCGCCAGCAGGACGTTTATTATCCCGGCCGGATTATTGTGAATTCCAGGTTCGCGTCAAGTCACTGCAAGTGTATCGTTCTTTTACTTGAAACTACAGGGTTGTAATACATCCGCCAAGGCATCTCGCGCGCCATGGAATCAAGGTATTGCGATTTCCGGATGGGTTCTTGAAATCGCATTCTCAATCGCTTCGACAAAGCTTCCGCGGATAGCTCCAGAAACACTTTCCCCGCGAATTGCTCACCAAATAGCGAACTGGAATCAATGTGCCCGCGCCTACCAACCTGCCAGCTTTGGCTGGTGATTGTTGAGTTGTTCTCTACAAATTGTTCCCTGCACGGTTGAAAAATCTATCAGGATCGATAGGATAGAACAGTTGTAACAAAGGAACAGGATGTTTGAATGCTAGATACACTTGATACTTCGCACTGGTTTCAAAATGATTATGGGCTTGGAATTGGCGCTGCCTACACATTTGTAGTCATTCTTGTCGTCCTGATGCTGAATACTGTCATCAGGAAGCTGATGACAGTATCCATCGCTCGTGCAAACACAGGCGGCAGGATCTGGCAGTCCGCAATTCTGGATTCCCTCATCGCGCCCCTTCGGGGCATGACATGGATCATCGGCCTGACAGTAGCGGTTAGCATCCTGACGTACGAGGGCGGATTTACACTCCTGTCGCAGCTCTTTCCTCCGACGCGCGACGTTGCGGTGATCGCCGTTATCATATGGTTTCTGCTACGATCGGTCGGGCGCATCGAGAACGCCCTGTGGGCGGGTGCACAGAAAAAAGGGCAGGCATTGGACCCGACCGCCGCCGACGCAATCGGAAAGCTGGTGCGGGCCGCCGTCATCATCACGGGAGTCCTCGTCGTGATGCAAACGCTTGGGTTTTCGGTCTCCGGAATCGTGGCATTCGGCGGCATCGGCGGCATCGCCATCGGTTTTGCGGCTCAGGGTCTCGTTTCCAATCTGTTCGGCGGCCTGACCATTTATGCCAGCCGGCCATTCACGGTCAAAGAGTGGATCATCATTCCGGGCACGGAAGTCATGGGCGAGGTACAGCAGATCGGCTGGCGAGCCACTCGTGTCATGGGTTTCGATCGTCGACCGTTCTATGTGCCGAATTCGCTGTTCAACACTGCGATACTGATCAACCACTCGCGAATGACGGCGCGCCGAATCCAGGAACACCTACACCTGCGTTACCGCGACATCGACAAGGTGCAGGCGATTGTCGCCGATACCAACCGGATGCTCACCGAGCATCCGGGCATCGAGCACGATTTCTTCGTTTTCCGCTTCGATACGTGCGGAGATTTTGCCCTGAAGCTCTTCCTCTACGCCTTTACGACAAGCACCGACTACACCGAATACATGGCCACCAAGGAAGATATACTCTTGAAGATCGCGGCCGTTATCCACCATCATGGTGCCGAGCTTGCCGTTCCAACCTCGACCGTCCACATGCCGGACCCAGTCCAGTTCCAATCGAAGTCGCATCAGGCGGCGACGACCGATCCTATCACTGAAGGCCTGGTTCCCAATCCAAAACCACTGGAGCGGAGGGGCTGACGACTGGTCCACGCCGGAAACGCCAGCCCTTTCGGCACCGTGGGCCGCCGAGTTTCGCCGTAACTCTTCGGTGCGGCTCTTATACATGCGGCGGATACTGGCAAGCAATTCCACATCCACCAGCGCGGTTATCGACTGCCATCCTTATTGATGAGGATACCATCATTGCGATATTGAGCCTGGTTGAGCATTCAGATCCGTCATCAGATCCTCGCTGGTAGCGAACGACTTCAAGCCACCACGACGCGCTTCCTTCATCGCTTCGATGGTGGTAGCGTTCGCTACCAGCGGCTCGAACGGCAGGGCGTTCTCGCGAACAACGCGATTCAGCATGATGCGGAAAGCATCCGTAGGGTAAGAGCCATTGCCGCCAGCGCGGCGGACGCCTCTTCCTTGATGTGCCCGTCGATCCGTGAGAAGCTCATCTGGAATGGACGGTCCACCTTCAATAAAACGCAATTCGCATCTCCAAGACTCTAAAAGCAATAGGAAACTTGTGAAATTTATAAATCCTTTGTTGAAAAAAACCCCTCCACCTCCTTCAAGTCCCGTGTCCGCTTCATCGGCGGCAGGCTCTGCCAGATTTTCCGGCCGTAGGGCTTGGTGATGAGGCGCGGGTCGCAGATCATCAGCACGCCACGGTCGGTTTCGTCCCGGATCAGCCTGCCCGCGCCCTGCTTGAGATTGATGACGGCGCGTGGCAACTGGTATTCCATGAAGGCATTGCGTCCCTCCCTGTTGATGCGGTCGATGCGCGCGGCAAGCACGGGGTCGTCCGGCGGAGCGAATGGCAGTTTGTCGATGATCACCACCGACAGGGCCTCGCCCCGCACATCCACCCCCTCCCAGAACGACTGGCTGCCGATGAGCACGGCATTGCCCATCCTGCGGAAGCGGTCCAGCATGGTGGAGCGCGAGCCCTGGCCCTGCAGGAGGATGGGATAGTCGAGCCCTTCACGCTTGAAGGCTTCCAGCAGTAATTCGTGCGCACGCAGCATCGCGCGCAGACTGGTGCACAGGAAAAACGCGCGACCGCCGCTGGCTTTCAGTACCGGCAGTGCAGCGTTCACAACCTCGTCGATGTATCCCCGGCTGTTGGGTTCCGGCAGGCCGGCTGGCACATAGAGCAGCGCCTGGCGCGCAAAGTCGAAGGGGCTTTCCCAGCAGGCAGATTTTGTAGAAATTACTTCAGAACTCAACCCCATCTCATTGTTGTAATGGGTGAAATCTCCTTTGACTGAAAGCGTCGCCGAGGTGAATATCCAGGCACGCGGTGTGCCGCTCAGCTGCTTGCCGAATATCTCGGCGATGGAAAGCGGTGTGGCGTTGAGCTGCAGCGCCTGGCTGTATACCTCTACCCAGCGTACGAATCCGTCCGCTTCCGATTGATCGCGCCAGCGCCGTATGCCGCCTCCGATGTCGCGCGCACGCTGCCAGCAGTTTTCCAGCCCCTCGGAACGCTCCGCCTGGCTTTCCAGCATATCTGCCAGTGCGTCCAGTTTTTTCATCAGTCCGTCCAGCGCGGTGCCGAACCCCGCATTTTTCGCAATGGAGGCCAGCGGCATGCGCGCGTTCTCGCCCTCCACGGACAGGCGGAAATCCCGCGCTGCTTTTTCCATCTCGGCGATGGCCGGGGGCAGGGCGGTGAAGTCCTGCGCCTCACGCAACGCCTCGGCGGTGCTGTCGCGTGCCAGTTCCAGCAATTGGCTGGTGCTGACCGATTCGCCGAAGAACAGGCTGGCCGTCTCGGGCAGCTGGTGGGCTTCGTCGAATATCACCGTGTTGCAGGCCGGCAGCAGCTCTGCCAGACCTTCCTCGCGCAGCATGACATCGGCAAAGAACAGGTGATGGTTGACCACCACCACGTCGGCCGCCAGCGCCTCCTTGCGCGCCTCCATGACGAAGCAATCCTTGTACTTCGGGCACTCCGAGCCCAGGCAGCTGTCACGTGTGGAGGTGACCTGCTGCCAGATCGCCGCACTCTCCGGGACTTCGCTCAAGCCGCTTTTGTCGCCGCTTTTGCTGATACGGGCGTAACGTTCGATCAGCCCCAGGTACTTCACCTCTTCCCGGCTGGTCAGGGCTGGGCGCCCCTCCCGCAACGTGCGTTCGAGGTGATAGTGGCAGACGTAATTGGCGCGTCCCTTCAGCAGCGCCACCGTTACCGGCGCCTTGATTGCGGCGCGCACTGTGGGGATATCGCGATTGAAAAGCTGGTCCTGGAGGGTCTTGGTTCCGGTGGAAATGATGACCTTCCCGCCTGCCAGCAAGGCAGGAACCAGGTAGGCAAAAGTCTTGCCGGTGCCCGTACCGGCCTCGGCCACGAGAATGGAATTGGCCGCGATCGTTTCCGCTATGGCATGCGCCATTTCCTGCTGCTGGGCGCGTACCGTATAACCGGAGATGGCGCGGGCAAGCGGCCCGTTCGCGGAAAAGAAGGCGCGGATATCAGCCATGAAGGACGGCAGTGCAGACAGCCGTCATGATAGCGCAGTCCCTCGAATAAGACACGGGCTAAGGCACCGGCAGTAGAACGGGCGATCTGCTCGCCAGGACCGTGGATGCTACCTTTTGTTTGGAATTTGTCTGAAGTGATTCCTGCCGCTGCCGCAGGACAGGAACAACCAATATACGCTCATCCGCTCCATTGCCAGCAGCGAATGTTCGTTTTTCTGCGATCAGCTTCGGTATTCGCTCAGTATTTCTTGGGATGGGAAAAGTGACTGTTCACGACCACCTGCCCATTTGTGATTTTCTTGGGTTTCCGCGCCTTTCGCGCATGCGCCACATTGCTGCTGGCAGGTGATGCTCTCCTCCACAGGACCTTGCAGAGCGGATCACTCAGTAGATCCCTTTTCTGGGCAACGTTTTTTGCGAGCGCATGCAACGCTGTTACGCTGATCAGCGTAAAGAAAACAAGGACAATCAGTAAAAACCATTTCTTTACCAATGATACCTCCGTGGCATGACAGCCGGATTGATTTTCATCATCGATCAAAAGCCGCTTTTGATAAGCGCGCGAGCGCGAAAGCGAGAGTCTTGGTCGATCCGTTTTTCCTGCCCCGCCGCCTTATTGATACCGGATCAAAAAAACGATAAATTCATGGCCCCGCTGCTTTATGCCTCCATCATCGCTCTGATTTTCCGGCTGCATCGGTGAAATGAACCGGAGTAGCCCGCGTCTTATGCAGGTCGGAAGAACCATAATTTTTCTGCGCGAGTTCCGCTGCGATCTGCCGATGGGAAGCTGCCTTCACCAGGCTGGTTTTTTCGGCCTGCTCGTACTTGCGTATCAAAGCCCA
>CAZYYR010000121.1:0-7294 GCA_964651465.1 uncultured Nitrosospira sp. | reverse complement strand
GCACGGAAGTGGTAGGCATCAGCGTGGACGACAGCAAGAGCCATGCGGATTTTGCCAGGAAGTACAACCTGCCCTTCACGCTGCTGGCGGATACGGAAGGCGAGACCGCGGCCCGCTACGATTCGCTGAGGAGCCTGCTGAACTTCAAGATGGCCAAGCGCAACACTTTCCTGATCGATCCCGAAGGCAATATCGCGCGGATCTATCTTTCCGTCAGCCCGGCGAACAACCCGGCCGAGGTCATCGCGGATCTGAAGAAACTGAAGGGATTGTGAAACTTGGTTTCCAGATTGCGGCAGGGAAATCGGCTTTGAACGATCAATGGCTTATCCCACGGCACGGCGGTGCGTCCGCTGCCAGGCGCGGCACGAAAAAACCTGTTCACATGAAAACAAACCTGCGCTCTGACCGGTCAACCCGCCTCTGAAGACACGGCCGTGGCTCATGCCGCTCTCAGCAGTACCATTACCGCACCGCTGCCGCCATCCTCGGGCCGGGCCTGACAGAAGGCGAGCACCTCTTCCCGCTGGGAAAGCCAGCTGCCGATCCTCACTTTCAAGACCGGCTCGGATGTCTTGGAACTGAGCCCTTTGCCGTGGATCACCCGTACGCAGCGCAAGCCTTGCGTGCGGCTGGAATCGAGAAACGCTGCCAAATGCAGGCGCGCTTCCTCGCGGTTGAATCCATGCAGATCCAGCTGTGCCTGAACCGGCCAATAGCCTCGCCGCAGGCGCCGCAGGGTCTGGTGTGATATACCGGGGCGGACGAAAACCCACTCATCGCCTGCCTCCATCTCCAGCGAAATGTGGTCCGAAAGCGAATCGTCCAACGTGGGCTCCTCGCTTGGCCGATACCGCTGCGGTACCGGCCGGGGATGATGACCGGTGATGGCAATTTTTCCGGAGGGCGCAAGCGGCGCGACGTCGCGAACCGCGTCGCGGAACAGACTGGCCTCCTCACTGCGGGCTTCGGGAACGGGGAGGCCCGTCTGCTTGACTGCAGGCTTCTGCTCCCGACCCCGCTTTTTCACCCGCCGCTCGGCACGAGCCCGTCCAGGTACTTTTCCGCGTCCAGCGCGGCCATGCAGCCACTCCCCGCACTGGTTACCGCCTGGCGGTAGACATGATCCTGCACGTCGCCCGCAGCGAACACGCCGGGAATGCTGGTCGCGGTCGCGTTGCCCTCGTTCCCGCTGCGGGTGACGATATAGCCGTTTTTCATTTCCAGCTGGCCCTGGAAAATATCGGTATTAGGTTTGTGACCGATGGCAATGAATACGCCTTGCAGAGGCAGGGTCTGGGCGATGCCACCCTGCACGTCCTTGATGCGCATGCCCGTCACCCCTGAATTGTCGCCCAGCACTTCATCCAGCACGTGATTGAGTTCCAGCTTGATGTTGCCGTCCCTCACCTTTTCCATCAGTTTGTCTATCAGGATTTTTTCCGAGCGGAATTTGTCGCGCCTGTGCACCACGGTGACATTGCGCGCAATGTTGGAAAGATAAAGCGCCTCTTCCACCGCGGTATTGCCGCCCCCCACCACCGCGACATCCTGCCCTTTGTAGAAAAACCCGTCGCAGGTCGCGCATCCGGATACGCCCCGGCCCATGAACGCCTCTTCGGAAGGCAGGCCCAGGTACTGTGCGGAGGCACCCGTGGCAATGATCAGCGCATCGCACGTATAAGTGCCTTGATCGCCGATCAGCGTAATGGGCTTCTCTGTCAATTTCGCCGTGTGTATGTGATCGAAGATTATTTCCGTATTGAAGCGCTCGGCGTGCTTCTGGAAACGTTCCATCAATTCGGGGCCCTGTATCCCCATGGCATCGGCGGGCCAGTTATCCACGTCGGTGGTCGTCATGAGCTGGCCACCCTGGGCGAGGCCGGTGATGAGCACAGGATTGAGATTGGCGCGCGCGGCGTAGACCGCTGCGCTGTATCCGGCAGGACCGGAACCGAGGATAAGAACGCGGGCGTGTTTGTTGTTAGCCATTCCTGATCAAATTATGTTTGAGCCTGTTTTTTGAAAAGAGTTGCCTATAACCGCTGTTCGACCCAGCCGGCCACGCTCTCCAGCGCAGCCGGCAGAGCGTCGGGCTGGGTTCCGCCTGCCTGGGCCATGTCGGCGCGGCCGCCACCTTTGCCGCCCACCTGTTGGGCGACGAAATTGACCAACTCGCCCGCCTTCACCTTGGCCGTCAGGTCGGCGGTTACCCCGGCGATCAGCTTGACCCGGCCCCCCTCGGTCGCGGCCAGTACCACGACGCATGACCCGAGCTTATCCTTGAACCTGTCGAGCGTTTCGCGCAGGGTCCTGGAATCCGCCTCTTCCAGATGCACCGCCAGGGTCTTGACACCCTTGACCTCGCGGATCTGTCCGGCAAGGTCATCACCGCGCGACCCTGCCAGCTTCGCTTTCATGCGCCCGAGTTCTCTTTCCAGGCGCTTGATGTTCTCCAGAATCTGCAGGATACGGCCGGCGGCGTCCTGCGGCTGGGCCTTGATTGCATCCGCCACCTGCTGCAGTTGCGAGGCCTGCTCCTGGACATAAGCCAGCGCGCTCTCGCCGGTTATCGCTTCCACCCGCCGGATGCCTGCCGCCACCCCGGATTGGGTCACGATCTTGAAAAGCCCGATATCGCCGGTGCGCCTGACGTGCGTGCCTCCGCACAATTCTCGCGAGTTGCCGATATCCAGCACGCGCACCTCATCCCCGTACTTTTCCCCGAACAGCATCATGGCACCTGTTTTCCTTGCTTCCTCGAGGGGCATCATGCGCGCATCGGTCGCGGTGTTGGCCAGAATCTCGGCGTTGACGAGCAGTTCCACCCGTTGAATCTCCATCTCGGTCAGGGGCTGGCCGTGCGCGAAATCGAAGCGTGTCTTGCTGACATCCACCAGCGAACCCTTTTGCTGTACATGGATGCCCAGCACCTCCCGCAACGCCTTGTGCATCAGGTGCGTGACGGAATGATTGCGCTCGGTGCGCGCCCGCGCAATGCAATCGACCTCGGCCACCACGGTGTCGCCTGTGACCAGGCGCCCGCTGCGCAACAACCCCTTGTGACCGAATACATCGGCCTGTATTTTGCGGGTATCGGATACGGCGAAAGTGCCGCCGGCAGCCAGGAGTTCGCCGCTGTCGCCCACCTGTCCGCCCGATTCCGCATAGAACGGGGTCTTGTCCAGCACGATCACCGCCTCGTCTCCCGCCTCGATGAAGTCCACGCGGCTGCCTTCCTTGTAGATGGCGAGTATCTGTCCTTCTTGCCGGAGGCTCTCATAGCCGAAGAAAGCGGTGGAAGGTCCGCTATAGGCAATACCTTCCTGCATGATGAACCTGCTCGTCGCCCGCGCGCGTTCGCGCTGGCGCTCCATGGCCTGCTCGAACCCGGCCTGGTCTATGGAAAAGCCGCGTTCGCGCGCGATATCGGCGGTGAGATCCAGTGGAAAACCGAACGTGTCGTAGAGCCGAAACAGTGTTTCGCCATCCAGCACTTCCTCCTTGCGGCGCAATGCCGTTTCCAGCACCTGCATGCCGTTTTCCAGCGTTTCGGCAAACCGCTCCTCCTCCTGTTTCAATACCGCCGCCACCCGCCCTTTCGCCTCCACCAGTTCCGGATAGGCTTGTCCCATCACTTTTGACAGGGCTTCCACCAGCAAATGGAAGAAGGGCTCCTTCTGTCCAAGCTTGTAGCCGTGGCGGATCGCACGGCGAATGATGCGCCGCAGGACGTAGCCGCGACCTTCATTGCCCGGAATCACGCCATCCACGATGAGAAACGAACAGGCGCGGATGTGGTCCGCAATCACCCTGAGCGAACTGCTGGCCAGATCGGCCGTTCCCGTGGCCTGGGCTGCTGCCCTGATCAGCTCTTGAAACAGGTCGATTTCATAATTGCTGTGCACCTGCTGCATTACTGCGGAGATGCGCTCCAGTCCCATGCCGGTATCCACGGACGGCCGGGGCAGCGGGTGAAGGGTCCCGGCGCTGTCGCGATTGTATTGCATGAACACGAGGTTCCAGATTTCCACATAGCGGTCTCCATCCGCCTCGGGCGTTCCCGGCGGGCCGCCGGCGATTTCCGGGCCATGATCGTAAAAGATTTCGGAGCAGGGACCGCAGGGGCCGGTTTCACCCATCTGCCAGAAGTTGTCCAGGGTGGTAATGCGTGTAAAGCGCGAAGGAGCAATGCCGATTTCGTTGAGCCAGATATCAGCGGCCTCGTCATCCTCGGCGTAGACGGTCACCCATAATCTTTCGTGTGGAATCTTCAGCGCGACTGTCAGGAACTCCCATGCAAACTGGATGGCATTGCGCTTGAAATAGTCGCCAAAGCTGAAATTGCCGAGCATCTCGAAAAAAGTGTGATGCCGCGCGGTGTAACCCACGTTTTCCAGGTCGTTATGCTTGCCGCCCGCTCGCACACAGCGCTGCGAACTTGCCGCCCGCACGTAGGGCCGCCGGTCGGTGCCCAGAAATACATCCTTGAACTGCACCATTCCCGCGTTGGTGAACAGCAGCGTGGGGTCGTTGCCGGGGACGAGCGGACTCGATGTCACGATGGCATGACCGTGTGACGCAAAGAATTCGAGAAAATTTTGGCGTATGTCGCTGCTCTTCATCGGTTCCTTCACAGTTCCATCACTGCAGGCGAATCAGCGCCGTTGTATCTCTGTTACTGTTGTTCCCAGCGGTTCGCCATTGATTATCGCGATGTTTTCCACCTTTACCTTTACATCCAGTTTCTGGCCCGCGTTGGGTAGATCGGCATCGGTCAGGATGGTGATTTCGCCGGTTTCGTCTTTCAATACATAAGACTTAAAGTTCAGCATCGGAAGCCGGGTCGGTGCTTCTGCCACGCCATGCAACGTGACCTCCTTGCCGTCGAAGTTGGCGGGAGAGGCGTTGATTTCCTTGATCGGCGTGGCATCGATGAGATTGCAGGCATTCAGCGGAATGCTGGCGAATATCGCCGCCGCTCTTATCTGCAACTCACGTCGAGTCGAGGCGCCAGACAACCGGCGATGCTCCAGCGCACGCAGCCCTGCCAAGTCTGCGATTCGAACGCCGGGGATACCGCTTGTCACGATTCTTCCTCATGGAAAGGACGCAGCACCCGTCTGATCACTTCCGGCGAAAATCCGCGCCCCATCAGAAAACGCGTTTGCCTGCCGAACTCCTTCGCGTTGGCTGGCACCGCACCAAATTTTTTCCGCCATACCTCGCGGGCACTATCCTGCTCGGTTTCCTTGATATCAGTCAGCGCCGTACTGATTAAATTCTCGGCAATGCCTTTCTCACGCAGTTCATGCATGATCCGCAGGCTGCCGAATCTGTCCTTGCGGGTCTGCACCAGCTGCTCGACCAGTCGCGTGTGCGACAGGAAGCCGCTCTGTTCAAGGCCATCCAGCAGGGAAGAAAGCGCTTCCAGGGACTGGGCGTGGGATGCGAGTTTTCTCTCCAGCTCCAGCCGGGAGTGCTCCCGTCGTGCCAGATAGCCCAGCGCGCGCATTTTCAGGCTAGGGCTTCGCGGCATGGCTCTCGATGGCGAAATGAACTATTGGGCTTTGATACGCTCCTGCGATTGTCCGGCGAGAGCCACCTCTGCGGGGTTGGAGACGCCCACTGCCGCGCGAATCTTCGCTTCGATTTCCATCGCGATATCCGTATGCTCTTTCAGGAATTCACGGGCATTATCCTTGCCCTGGCCTATCTTGTCGCCCTTGTAGGCATACCAGGCGCCGGACTTCTCGATCAGCTTGTGCTGCACCCCCAGCTCGACGATTTCGCCTTCGCGTGAAATGCCCTCGCCATAGAGAATGTCGAACTCCGCCTGCTTGAACGGAGGGGCCACCTTGTTTTTGACCACTTTCACCCTGGTTTCGCTGCCGATCACCTCGTCGCCCTTCTTGATGGCGCCCGTGCGGCGTATGTCCAGGCGCACGGATGCATAGAATTTCAGCGCGTTGCCGCCGGTCGTGGTCTCCGGGCTGCCGAACATGACCCCGATTTTCATGCGTATCTGATTGATGAAAACCACCATGGTGTTGCTGCGCTTGATGTTGGCAGTCAGCTTGCGCAGCGCCTGAGACATCAGTCTTGCCTGCAGGCCCATCTGCGGCTCGCCCATTTCGCCCTCGATTTCCGCGCGTGGCGTCAACGCTGCGACCGAATCGATCACCACCACGTCGATCGAGCCCGAACGCACGAGCATATCGGCGATTTCCAGCGCCTGTTCGCCGTTATCGGGCTGGGAAATCAGCAGCTCCTGCACGTTTACGCCGATTTTTTGCGCGTATTGCGGATCGAGCGCATGCTCGGCGTCAATGAATGCTGCGGTACCGCCCATCTTTTGCATCTGTGCGATGACCTGCAGAGTGAGCGTGGTCTTTCCGGAAGATTCAGGCCCGTAAATCTCCACGATCCTGCCGCGCGGCAAGCCACCCACTCCCAGCGCAATATCGAGGCCCAGCGAACCCGTCGAAATCACCTGGACGTCCCTGGCGACATCGCTTGCGCCCAGGCGCATGATCGATCCCTTGCCGAACTGCTTCTCGATCTGGGAAAGGGCTGCCGCGAGTGCCTTGCTTCTGTTTTCGTCCATGTGATTTTCCTTTGTAGAGTGGGAAATTATCTCATAGTAACCCCGGCCGGGAAAGCAGGGGAAGAATGACAATGTGTTTGCCCGGCCCCTCGCCTCAGGAGACATTTGAGCATCTTGTCAAACCTCGCGGCAGGCGCTCCTGTAAAAACTCTATGAAGTGCTGTGTTTTTGCAGGCAGCAATCGGGTCTCAGTGACAGCGTAGACTGATACCGGAGTGCCATGCCATTGCGGCAGTACCCGACGCAACCGCCCACTGGCAATATCCTCGGTCACAATTTCCTCCAGCATCATGATAATGCCCATATCGAGTGCTCCCAAGCGGCGAATCATGCCAACACTGTTGAGCGTGAACCGGCCACTAATAGAAACTTTGATGGTCTGCCTCCCATTGTGCAGTTTCCATGTACCAGTCTTCAGGATGCCCAGGCATTCATGGCGCTCCAGATCAGCAGGCTCGGCAGGCTCTCCCGCGCGGTCGAGATAACTGGGTGAAGCGTAAAGGTACGTGGGGAGCACGGCCAGTGGACGCGCGATCAGCTGCGAATTCTCTGGTTCTCCCAAGCGGATCGCCGCATCGAAAGGCTCGCTCACCAGATCGACCCGCCGCGACGTGAGATCGAATTCGAAATTGATGCCGGGATAGAGGTTTGCAAATTCGGCGATCAAAGGCGCCAGGTAGGCCACGG
>CAZYYR010000120.1:0-7296 GCA_964651465.1 uncultured Nitrosospira sp. | reverse complement strand
CTTTGAGCAATCCGGCATCCTGCGAGATATGCGCCATGATGCGCAACTCGATCTGCGAATAATCGGCAGAAACGATGCTGTGCCCCGGCGGAGCGATAAACGCTTCCCGAATGCGGCGGCCCTCGGTCGTGCGAACGGGAATGTTCTGCAGATTCGGTTCGTTGCTGGCAAGCCGCCCGGTCACCGCCACCGCCTGCGCATAGTTGGTATGGACGCGCCCGGTAGTGGCATCCACCATGCGCGGGAGCTTGTCGGTATAGGTCGATTTGAGTTTCGCCAGACTGCGATAATCCAGCAAAGCCTGTGCGAGAGGGTAATCGAGGGCCAGTTTTTGCAGTACATCCTCGTCGGTGGATGGTACGCCTTTGGGCGTTTTCTTGATGACGGGCAGTTTGAGTCTGTCGAACAGGACTTCCTGCAACTGCTTGGTCGAATTAAGGTTAAAAGGCTGGCCGGCCAGGGCGCACACGCGGTCTTCCAGCACCAGCATTTTCTCGCCGAGTTCGCGGCTCTGAATTTCCAGCAGCTTCAAGTCCAGCAATACGCCATTGCGTTCCATCTCGAATAGTATTTCCATCACCGGCATCTCGATGGCGCGATAGATATGATCGAGCTTTGCATCCGCGGCAATGCCGGGGCTGAGGTGCTGATGTAATTGCAAGGTGATGTCGGTATCCTCGGCGGCGTAATGCGTGGCCCGTTCGATATCCACCTGGTCGAAGCCGATACGGGCTACGCCCTTGCCGGTAACTTCATCGTAACTGATGGTGGTGACGCCGAGGTGCCGCAGCGCAAGATTATCCATGTCGTGCGGGCGGTGGGATTCGAGCACATACGATTGCAGCAGGGTATCATGGACCACACCGTTCAAGGTTATTCCATGATTGGCAAAAATATGTTTGTCATACTTGAGATTCTGCCCCAGTTTGGGCCGCGTCGCATCCGTGAGCCAGGGGTTGAGCTTGTCCAGCACGAGATCGAGCGAGAGCTGCTGCGGAACGCCCGCATACCGGTGGGTGAGCGGAATGTAGGCGCCTTCGTGAGGCTCCACGGACAATGCGATGCCGACAAGTTCCGCACGCATCGGATCCAGCCCGGTTGTTTCGGTATCCAGTGAAACGATGGGGGCGGCGTTGAGGCGCATGATCCATTCATCGAGCTGGGCCACGGTTGAAATGGTATGATAGTCTGCCCGTACCATATCCGATCCCGACCGGCTCGCTTCCATGCCCCCGGGCGCAGCGGAATCAAAGGGCGCACTTCCGGTTGCCGTACTGGATTCCTGCCTTAATTCGCGCAACCAGCTCTTGAACTCCAGCCGATCGAACAGCTCGGCCAATTTCGCCGTGTCGGGTGCTTGCAACCCGAGATCATGCAGTCCGAGCGGTAATGGAACATCGCATTTGATGGTAAGTAGCTCGCGCGAACGGCTCAGCCAGTCAAGCGCGCTACGCAGGTTCTCGCCCACCACGCCGCCGATCTCAGCGGCATGCATGACGAGATTGTCCAGCGTGCCGTATTGCGTGAGCCATTTTACGGCGGTTTTGGGGCCCACTTTCGGCACTCCGGGAATGTTGTCGGACGCATCCCCTACCAGTGCCAGATAGTCGAGCATGCGTGCGGGTGGCACGCCGAAGCGCGCCAGTACGCCCGCCTCATCGAGCAGTTCGCCGGTCATGGTATTGACCAGCATCACGTGCGGATTGACCAGTTGCGCGATGTCCTTGTCGCCGGTGGAGATGATGCAGCGCATGTTCTCGCGCTCGGCCTGCTTCACCAGCGTGCCGATGACATCATCCGCCTCCACGCGGTCTACGATCAGCATCGGCCATCCCATCGCGTTGATGCATTCGTGCAGCGGCGCGATCTGGATGGAGAGATCGTCGGGCATGGGGGGACGATGAGACTTATACTGCGCATAGAGATCGTCCCGGAAAGTCTTGCCTTTTGCATCAAATACGCACGCGCTATAATCGGCTTCATAGTCCTTGTGCAGGCGACGCAGCATGTTGAGCACACCGTAGATGGCGCCGGTGGGCTGGTTGCTGCGATTGCGAAGATCGGGCAGCGCATGAAAAGCGCGGTACAGGTAGGATGAGCCGTCAACCAGCAGTAATGTTTTCATTCAACTTCCACAGGTTTCCTGATGAGTCCGAAAGACAAATTAGCGCGTACCATGACAAATGATTTTCGGGAAAAAAAATGGGCGGCCAGGGAATCGTGGCGCATATTCGGAATTATGGCAGAATTTGTCGAGGCAACGGAACGCCTGAACTCGATCAAGCCCGCCGTCAGCATTTTCGGTAGTGCGCGCACGCTTCCCGATCATCCCTACTACCAGTTGACCGAACAGATTGCGCGCCAGCTTTCCGATGCGGGCTTCGCCGTCATCTCCGGCGGCGGTCCAGGTATCATGGAAGCGGCCAACAAGGGCGCATACTACGGCGAGTCCGCCAGCATCGGCCTGAATATCCAGCTTCCCCACGAACAGCATCGCAACGTCTACCAGGACGTCAGCCAGACCTTCCGCCATTTCTTCGCGCGCAAGTATATGTTTGTCAAGCTGGCCACCGCGTACGTCGTGCTACCGGGAGGATTCGGCACCCTCGACGAGCTGATGGAGGCACTCACGCTGGTTCAGACAGGCAAGACCAGGCGCATGCCCATCATTCTCGTCTGCTCCGGTTTCTGGAGCGGCATGCTCGACTGGCTCCGGCAGGTGCTGGTAGAAGAAGGCATGATCGCGCCGGAAGACATGGACCTGATCCAGGTGATTGACGAGCCAGCGGGTGTGGTCGAAGCCATATTCAAATTTTACGAAACGCGAGGATTCGAACCTTCCGCGGCAGAACGGGAAGTCCAACTCAATCTGTAACCGCGCGGGCATTTCGGATAGAATGAGATCATCCACCTTCCCGGGAGGCGCCATGCGTCGTCTTGTTCTTGCATTGCTGTTGAGCTTCGCTCTGCCCGCACTGGCTCAGTCCAATCAGCCGAAGGATCTGCGGCCGTTGCCGGAAGTACCCGAACCGCCGGAGGTGCCCCTGCCCCCGCCCGGCGCTGGCGAGGAAGACGAAGGACTCGAGCCCCAGGTGACCATTACCCGGCGCGGAGAGGACAAGATCGAGGAATATCGCATCAACGGCCGCCTGTACATGATCAAGGTCACGCCGCGCATCGGGCTGCCGTATTACCTGATCGACAATCGAGGAGATGGAACGTTTTCCGCGCATGATTCAGGGGGGCTGGATCAGCGTGTTCGTCCACCCATGTGGGTAATCCGCGAGTTTTGACGCTCAATGAGAGGCAGTGAGCCCCGGGCGCTGCCTGCCACTGTCTCGCCTTCTCCTTTTCTCATTCATGTCCGTCTTCACCACCGTTACCCGGCATCAGCTCTCGGCATGGCTGAAAAATTATGCGCTCGGCACACTGATCAACCTGCAGGGCATCTCGTCGGGTATCGAGAACACGAACTATTTCGTCACCACCAGCCATGGCAGATACGTTCTTACGCTGTTCGAAAAGCTGACTTCCGCCGATCTGCCCTATTATCTCAACCTGATGGCATACCTGTCGCGCCACGGCATTCCCTGTCCAAGCCCGGTGGCGAATCTCGACAACAACTTCCTCGGGGAACTCAATGGCAAGCCCGCGAGTATCGTTACCTGCCTCCCCGGGAAATCGCAGGAGCACCCGACCGGCATGCATTGCGCCGAAGTGGGAGAACTCCTGGCGAATATGCACCTGTCCGGCCTGTCCTATCCGGAAAAGATGGAGAACGCGCGCGGCCCGAAATGGTGGAAAACCGCCGCGCTCGAGATCATGCCATTCCTGTCGGAGGAAGAAGTCGCCGTTCTGAAGGAGGAGCTGGATTTTCAGGCGTCGCACCGGCTGGACGACCTTCCACGCGGTGTAATTCATGCCGATCTGTTTCGTGACAACGTGCTGTTCCATGATGGCGCCATGGGTGGAGCAATCGATTTCTACTTCGCCTGCAACGATGTCCTGCTCTACGATCTGGCCATTACCGCCAATGACTGGTGCATGACCGACAATGCAGAGCTCGATGCCGAACGCACGCTATCCCTGCTCGGGGCCTACCACCACACGCGCCCTCTTACGGATGGGGAACATGATGCCTGGCCGGTGATGCTGCGGGCCGCAGCCTTGCGTTTCTGGCTGTCGAGATTGCAGGATTACCACCTGCCGCGCTCTGGAGAATTGACGCATGTAAAAGATCCTGCCCATTTCATGCGCATACTGAAGAATCATGCTGCATTCTCAAACATGGCCCGGGTCTGGGTCTGAGCCGGATTCTCAAGGATTTGTTCAGCACTTCCTCAAACAATATTCACTGCAACCCGCTATCGGAGCAAGGAGAAAATGAACATCAGGCAGGTCGAGGGGAAAAGGGGATGGGGATGGATCGCGGAGGGCTTCTACCTGTTCCGCAGCGTTCCCATGATATGGATCATTCTGTGCGCGACGTTGCTGCTCATCGCTGCAACGCTGGCCCTGATCCCGATGGCAGGGCAGTTTATTTTCACGCTGCTTTCTCCCGTGTTCCTGGCGGGATTGATGATGGGATGCAGATCGCTGGAACAAGGGGGACGGCTGGAACTGACTCATTTGCTTGCAGGTTTCGGCCAGGCCACACCGCTGATCACAATAGGCGGCATCTACCTGGTAGGTCAGGTGCTCATCGTCGGCATATTCATGCTCGTGGGGGGCGACGTGCTGATGAGTCTTTTGCTCGAGGGGAAAAGGGTCGATGAAAATGAACTGAAAAGCGTGTCGGGAGATATGCTGTCCGCGTCCCTGGTGGCGCTGACGTTATCCATCCCGTTGATGATGGCGGCCTGGTTCGCGCCCCTGCTGGTCATATTCAACAACATTCCCCCGCTTGAAGCAATGCGGACAAGCTTTATCGCATGCATAAAGAATATCGTTGCATTCCAGATTTACGCGATCATCCTCGTGGCGTTCACCTTCCTCGCCATGGTGCCATATGGCCTGGGATTATTCGTTCTGGTCCCGACGGTATTTGCCTCGATCTACACAAGCTACAAGGACATTTTTACGGAAACCGCGGAATCGGCCAGAGAACCGGAGGCCATCTGAGCAACCGGACCCGCCGCTCACGGACCGCCGCTCACACGGGCGTCAGTTTCGCATACTCCAGCAAGAGCCATTTTGTGCCCGCACGACCGAATCTGACTTCGACCCGGGCATCCGGCCCGCGACCTTCGCAGTTAATGATCACGCCCGCGCCAAACCGCGCATGGACGACGTTCTGCCCAACCTTCCAGGGTGATGCAGTCGAGCTTCCTGCCATCGGCTCCTGGAATCGCGGCCGCGTTTCATTCCCAAAACTGGAATGCGCGGATGTCACCGTGAATGCCGGCGTATAACTGCCCCCCCTGACGGGCTTTGATATCGGCTGCAGCCACTTGAGCAGTTCGTCCGGAATCTCCTTCAGAAAGCGTGAGGGAATATTGTAGCGAGTCTGTCCGTGCAGCATCCGGCTCTGCGCAAAGCTCAGATACAGCCGGCGCCGGGCGCGAGTCACCGCGACATACATCAGACGCCGCTCCTCCTCCAGACCCCCTGCCTCGTTCCGGCTGTTATCGTGCGGAAACAGGCCCTCTTCCAGTCCATTCAGGAACACGCTGTGGAACTCCAGCCCCTTCGCGGAATGCACCGTCATCAATTGCAGTGCATCCTCGCCGCCGCCGGCCTGGTGTTCCCCCGCCTCCAGCGAGGCGTGGTCCAGGAATACGCTCAGGCTGCCGTCATCGGCCTCCTGCACGAAGCTGGCAGCGGCATTGATCAGCTCGTTCAGGTTCTCCAGGCGGTCGGCTCCATCCCGTTCGGCACGGTAATGCCCCAACAACCCACTATGCTCCAGCACGTGCTCGACTGTTTCCGGCAAAGGTAAATCGGCACAGTCCTGGCGCATCGATTCGATCAATGCGACAAAGCCCCCGACGCCTTTCCTGGATTTCTCTGGTCCCGTTTTCCCCTCGGTCTGGTTCGATGTCCCATCCCCGGCGTCCGGCAGAGAGCCGGTGCCGCTGCTTTTGCATCGCTTCAGCATCGTCTGCCACAGACTCTCTCCCAGGCGTTGTGCTTCATCCTGCAGTTGTTCCAGGCTTCGCACCCCGATTCCGCGAGCAGGAAAATTGACGATCCGGAGCAGTGCGTTCTCGTCTCCGGGATTGGCTATCAGCCGCAGGTAGGCCAGGGCATGCTTGATTTCCTGGCGCTCGAAAAACCGCATGCCGCCATACACGCGATAAGGCAGCGAAGCATTGAAGAGGGCATGTTCCAGTACACGGGATTGCGCATTGGAACGGTACAGCAATGCAATCTGGGCCAGCGCCACCCCCTCGGCGCGCAACGACTTCACCTCGTCCACGATAAAGGCGGCTTCGTCGAAATCGGTGGGAGCGTTGTATACGCGTATCGGCTCGCCGCGGCCTTCCGACGTCCACAGGTTCTTGCCAAGCCGGCCGCTGTTGTTGCGTATCAGCGTGTTGGCAGCATCAAGGATATTGCCGTGAGAACGATAGTTCTGTTCCAGCTTGATGATTCCGGGGATGCGAAAGTCACGCTCGAACTCCTTCATGTTGCCGGTATTCGCTCCCCGGAATGCGTAGATGCTCTGGTCATCATCCCCGACCGCAAATACGGCCGTATGCTGCCCCGCCAGCAGCCTCAGCCATTTATACTGGAGGCGGCTGGTATCCTGAAATTCATCCACCAGGATGTGATGAAAACGACTACGATAATGCTCACGTATGATTTCGTTGCGAGACAGTAATTCGTAGCTGCGCAGCAGCAACTCGGAAAAATCCGCCACCCCTTCCTTGTTGCATTGCTCCTCATAGGCCAGATAAAACTCGACCATCTTGCGCGTGATATCGTCGTACGCCTCCACCTGTGACGAACGGAGCCCTTCTTCCTTCGCGTTATTGATGAACCACTGCACTTGGCGCGGGGCAAATTTTTCGTCATCGGCGCCGAGATTTTTCAGGATACGCTTGATAAGGGCTGCCTGATCGGCGGAATCGAGTATCTGGAATCCCTGCGGCAATCCCGCGTCCTGATGATGGGCACGGAGCAGACGATTGCACAGGCCATGAAAAGTGCCTATCCACATGCCGCGTGTGTTGATCGGCAGGATCGACGAGATACGCACAAGCATCTCCTTCGCAGCCTTATTGGTGAAAGTAACCGCCAGCAGGCTGTGAGGACTCGCTTGCCCGGACTGGATCAGGTAGGCAATGCGCGTGG
>CAZYYR010000119.1:3657-7320 GCA_964651465.1 uncultured Nitrosospira sp. | reverse complement strand
GGTAAGGTGGCTTTTGAAATGATCAAGAATGAAGTTCTATATGGGTGATTTTCTCAGGAGTTAATATTTATGATTCGACTTGCTGTGGTGGGGTTGGGAAAGATGGGCTTGTCGCATCACGCGATGATCAACGCCCATCCGCATGTAAAAGTTGAAGCGGTATGTGACGCCGCAGGGTATGTGCTGGATGTGCTCAAAAAGTACACGGACATTTCCGTCTACACTGATTTTAACGTTATGTTAAATGAAGTTGAACTCGATGCTGTCATCATTGCTACCCCATCCAGCATGCACGCAGACATGGTTAAGGCTGCGCTGGATAAAAATCTGCATGTCTTCTGCGAAAAGCCTTTTTGTTTGTCTGCGAGAGAGGGGAGAGAACTTTCTGCCCTCGCGAAAGAAAAGGGTCTGGTCAATCAAGTCGGTTACCATAACCGCTTCGTGGCAACGTTTCAGGAGGTAAAGGGTCTCCTGGATATCCACGCCATTGGAAAAGTAACACATGTATTGGCTGAGGCATACGGTCCCGTAGTTTTAAAGCCCAAGGGGTCGACCTGGCGCACCCAACGATCAACGGGAGGCGGATGTCTGTACGATTACGCGGCGCATCCACTCAATCTTGTGAACTGGTATCTGGGCACCCCTATCGGGGTCGGCGGTTCAATGCTGAACAAGATTTTTTCGAAGGACACCGATGATGAGGTGCTCACGACCTTGTATTACGAGGGTGAACGCAGCGCTCAGATATCCGTGAACTGGAGTGATGAATCTTATCGAAAGATGACCACGAAGATTACGATGTGGGGTACGCAAGGCCGTATCTATGCCGACAGGCAGGAGTGTCAAGTATATCTGCGGGATGGTGCTCATATTCCCGTGGGTTATCAGCGCGGATGGAATGTTCGTTACACGACGGATCTGACTGAGCCGGTATGGTTCTACCTCCGCGGGGAGGAATACTCGGCTCAGTTGGCTTACTTTATAAACTGTATTGAAGAAAAGCGTGGTGCCGACAACATTAATTCATTTGAGACTGCTGCGCTAACGGACTCTGTGATGGCGATGATCATTGCGGATGCAGCCAAGGGACCTTCGCTTCTTGGCAACGAAGCAGCAGCGGAAGGGCCGGTTAAGAAGAAAGGATTTTTCTTTGCCAGACATAAAACTGTCACGTCGTGACGGGACTATCAACTGGAGTAAGCTGACAAATGGATCGTTTGTTATTTGGCGACAATCAATTTTTTGGCGTCAATCACATGTCGGAAGAGAAAGCGCGCGCGCAATCCATGCGCTTTCAGGAAATCGAAGCAATCATCGACGTGCTTACGGATGCGCATGATGAAGATATCAAGTCTTTCATGTGTACCACTCATGATCGCATTGCTTTGATTTGTGATCACATGCGAGCCCATCCGGATCGTTATGAGAATTTTTCATTCATGCCCTGCATGCCCTACGCGCATAAGTATGCAAATGCCGTAACCGAAGATGGCATGATGGGTGCGCTGAAGCGGTTCATGCCGGAGGAGGGTCTGCTGAATGCAGCAATGCGCGGCGGAATGTCATTGGCGAAGAAAGATATCGAGGGCATCACCACCCTGCTGGTAGATGCGGAAATGAAAATGTTCGCGGGGCTTCGTACCCCCGTGATCTTTCTTCAGAACGTAGTGGTGGATCTGCTGCTCGGCTTGGGCTTCAAGGAGGCCTTTCGGATTTTTGCCAATCATGTAAAAGCACGTTACGACGCGGAAGCCGGCTTCATTACAATGAATATGCCTTTATTGCTGGATGCGCTGGAAGAGGTAGGTATTGAAAATCCGATTGTTTGCTCGAACATCAATAAGATCGGTTTTCGCATGTGCGGTGGTTTCGAAGCATATGAGCGTGTACTGCGAGAGAAACGATTTCGCGCCATCGCCATGTCGGTATTCGCGTCCGGTGCCATCCCCCCTCGCGAGGCTATCGAATGGGTTTGTCATCAACCGAATATCGAGGCAATTGTGTTCGGTGCTTCGAGCAGAGCAAATATCAGGAATACAAAAGCTCTCGTGACCGAGCATTGGCCTGCTGCTTGATGTTTTTCCAGAAATCCCTAGTTGTAGTTTCTCACTACGTTGTTCATTTTAAATCCGAGGCATGAAGCAGGGGGTTGTTTCTCTGTAGCGGAACGAGGTCGGTAGAAATTGTAGTGTTTAATCCAAGGGCGATTCACTGGTACGGGCACCTGCGTGGGGATAACAGTAAGCATAAGACCATTCCCTCAGCAGAGTCTGGATAAAGCGCTCGCTCTTGCCGTTGGTGCAAAGGTGTGCAGGGTTTGGTTCGGGCATTCTTATGACTGTTCATCCGGAGCTCCGAAGGTTTGATAGGTTTTGTGAAATCTCATTCTCTCCTAATCGTGGATGAACAACCTGTTGAGAAATGGTTTCTAATGAAATTCCCCAGTGGGATGGATCACCATTGCAAACACGCTGTGGTTCAAAATTCAATCGATAACTGTAACTTCGATAGATGGGATCAGCGGATCTCATCGTAAAAGGCGGAATAATACGTGAAAAGCGTGTATCTGGTGGCTGGCGCTCGCCCAAACTTCATGAAAATAGCGCCTGTGGTGCGCGCCTTGCAGGCAAATGGGAGCTTGGCATTCAAGCTTATACATACTGGTCAGCATTATGACAAAGAGATGAATGATGTTTTTTTTGAGGAGCTGGGTATTCCAGAGCCTGACATATTCATGGCTGCAGGCGGCGGTAGCCATTCGCAGCAAACTGCCAAGATTATGGTAGCCTTCGAGGAATTCTGTCGGCTGGAGATGCCTGATGCCGTGATAGTAGTAGGGGATGTCAATTCAACATTGGCGTGTTCGATTGCTGCCAAAAAGCTGAATCTACCAGTTGCGCATATTGAGGCTGGCTTGCGCAGCGGCGATATAACTATGCCAGAAGAGATCAACCGAATGGTTACGGATTGTATTTCGGACTGGTTTTTCGTGACGGAACCAAGCGGCGTAGCGCATTTGAAGCGTGAAGGAAAAAACGATTCAGCGATACATTATGTCGGTCATGTCATGGTCGATAACTTACTTTATCAGGTAGAAAAACTGGCTCATACCGATACGTCCAGATTCGAAACGGAGGAGGTGAAGGCGGCGTATATGGCTAACGGGGGCCGATACGGAGTGGTTACGTTACACCGGCCAAGCAATGTCGATGATCCTACGATTCTGGCAAGCCTCACGGGGGCTCTTAGGGAAATTTCTACTGAACTGCCTTTGATTTTCCCTTTGCATCCTCGTACGCGGAATAATTTAGAAAAGTTTTCCATCGATTTAGGGCCGAATATCGTACTCGTGGGCCCGCAAGCTTATATGGCTTTTCTCAATCTCTGGAAAGACGCTGCCGTTGTGTTGACTGATAGCGGTGGTTTGCAGGAAGAAACCACCGCTCTCGGCGTACCATGCATCACGATCCGAGAAAATACGGAACGTCCGATAACTCTGGAAGAAGGAACGAACGTTCTTGCTGGCACGGATCCGGCCCGCATCATTACAGAAGCCCATAAAGTGCTGAGGGGCGAACATAAACAGGGTCGTCGGCCTCATTTATGGGACGGCAGAGCAGCGGAACGGATTGTCGATGTGTTAGTGAAAGAGATATTGTGAAG
>CAZYYR010000119.1:0-3557 GCA_964651465.1 uncultured Nitrosospira sp. | reverse complement strand
GCTGCCATCCAGAAGGAAATTGGTGTTTCCGGTGCGATTGGAGAAATAGGTGTTCATCATGGGAGGCTTTTTATTCTCCTGCATTTGTTATCGGACCAGTCCGAGAAAAGCGTGGCATGGGATTTATTCGAACGGCAAGAGGAGAACGTGGACAGATCTGGACGTGGAAGCCGTTCTATTTTCATGAAAAACCTGAAGAAGGCTGGGTGTGACCTTGAACGAATCAAGATAATCAGTGAGAATTCCCTTAATCTTACCCCCGATGCAATCATCGATGCCTGCGAGGGGAAACTAAGATTGTTTTCAATCGATGGCGGGCATACCGCTGAGATTACTCGTAACGACCTGTCTCTTGCGACCCAGACGCTGAGTGATGGTGGCCTGATCATTCTGGATGATTTCTTTCATGAGGCATGGCCAGGTGTAGCCGAGGGAACATGCCGATATATGAGGGAACATGAGGATGCCCTTTTTCCCGTGGTGATCGCAGGTAACAAGTATATTTTTACCAATAGTGAATGCGCAGCAAAGACCTATATCGACCAGCTGGATAAAGTACAAAAAGGTCATTATCCCAAGAGATCTCAGGGATTTGGAAAGGAGGTGCTGATCCTGCGTCCAATAACTTCCATTAGGATTGCAATAAGCCAGTCCAAAGTTTGGAAAAACATTCGTCACAAACCTTTTGGCATATTCCTGAAGCGAATTGTACGCGGATAAAGGTTTATATCTTGTGTGTCATCATTTATGGATACTATGCAACCCTGGCTATTGAATGACTCTCCTCGTGAGCTTTTCATCTCTCCTATATCTATTCATGAATAGCGAATCAGCTTTGCTTGCCACGAGCTCGCCCTGATCAGCACTAATCATGTTAGGCGGAAGCAGGCAATCATGATTCTCGTAACCGGCGGGGCAGGATATATCGGCTCGCATACCTGTGTCGAGCTGCTCGAGGCAGGCTTTGACGTCACTGTATTCGACAATTTCTCCAATAGCAGTCCCGAGGCATTGGCGCGGGTGGAGCATATCACGGGAAAAAGCCTCCATCTGATCCGCGGCGATTGCAGAGATCGTGCCGTCCTTACCGCCGCCCTGCGGGAAAGCGAAGCGAATGCCGTAATTCACTTCGCCGGGCTCAAGGCGGTTGGGGAATCGGTCAGGCAGCCGCTCGCCTATTATGACAACAACGTAGTGGGCACCCTTCGCTTGCTGGAAGCAATGAAGGAGTGTGATATCCGGACACTTATCTTCAGTTCTTCCGCTACCGTCTATGGCGAACCCGCCTGGCTGCCATTGACTGAAGATCACCCGCTCTCCGCCACAAACCCTTACGGGCGCAGCAAGCTGATGATAGAGGAAATTCTGCGCGATCTGTATCGTAGCGATACTTACTGGCGTCTCGGAATTCTCCGTTATTTCAATCCGGTCGGAGCACATTCCAGCGGGCTGATCGGAGAAGATCCTCAAGGCGTTCCCGATAACCTGATGCCGTTCGTTGCACAGGTGGCGGTGGGACGACGGGAGTTCCTGAATGTCTGGGGCAATGATTACACAACGCCTGACGGAACAGGGGTGCGGGATTATATTCATGTGGTCGATCTGGCAGCAGGGCATCTCAAGGCCCTCGAAGCGCTGACAAATCAGCCTTCCCAGGAAGAAGGCAAATGCCTCACGGTAAACCTCGGCACCGGCAAGGGTTACAGCGTGCTCGACATGGTTCAGGCTTTCGAAAAGGCCAGCGGTCGCCCAGTTCCCTACAGGATAGGTCCCCGCAGAGCCGGCGATGTTGCATCCTGCTTCGCGGCACCCGGATTGGCTGCCAGTCTGCTTGGCTGGAAGGCACAGCGGGGCCTGGACGAAATGTGTGCCGATACGTGGCGCTGGCAGCACGGAAATCCGGAAGGTTATGGTTCAGCTGCCGCGTGAGGCAACGGCTGACTGCTTTTCCGCCACGGGCGGGTAAAAGAAACCTGTCCGGTTACCGTATATCATAATAACAATCCCTGTTTTATCTGGAACGCCCATGCAGTCATTGATACCTGTCGTGCTTTCAGGGGGGTCCGGTACCCGCCTGTGGCCTCTTTCCCGGGAAAAATATCCCAAGCAACTTCTCCCCCTCATTGGAGAGGACTCACTGTTGCAGGCGACCGTCCGTCGAATGGACGGTCTCGCTGGCGTGCAACTCGGCGCGCCGCTCATCGTCTGCAACGAGGAATATCGCTTTGTCATCTCCGAGCAGCTGCGTGTCATGGGAAAAAAAGGTACGCTACTGCTGGAACCTGTCGGACGAAATACCGCTCCCGCACTCACGCTGGCAGCTTTGGCAACCATGCGCGATGGAGGCGATCCGATCTTGCTCGTCATGCCTGCGGATCACGTAATTCTGAATATCCCGGAGTTTCAGAAGGCCATATGTAAAGGCGTAGTGCTTGCCGCGGATGGCATGGTGGTTACATTTGGAATCACGCCGGATGCGCCTGAAACAGGGTATGGCTACATCGAATCCGGTGATCCGTTAGGTCAGGAGGGCGCCAGGCGCATCAGGCGTTTCGTCGAGAAGCCCGATCTCGTCACAGCCCGGACTTATCTTGATTCCGGTTCCTATTTCTGGAACAGCGGCCTGTTCATGATGCGCGCCTCTGTATGGCTTTCTGCCATCGGTTCCTGCCGGCCCGACATTCTGGCGGCTTGCCGTGCAGCCTGGGACCGGGGTTCCGTCGACGGTGATTTCCTGCGTGTGAACAAGGAAGCAATCCTGCAGTGTCCGAGCGACTCCATCGACTATGCGGTGATGGAACGCATCGCTGATGATGACAATTCATTACCCGTAGGCGCATTCATTCCGCTATCGGCAGGCTGGTCTGACGTTGGCGCATGGGACTCGTTGTGGCACGTCTTGCCCAAGGATTCGCAAGGGAACGTGGCAGAGGGCGATGTGATGATGAAAGGCTGCCGCAACGTCCTTGCATTGTCGGGGCACCGCCTGGTGGCATGCGTGGGAATAGAGGATATGGTCGTGATCGAGACGGCGGATGCCATTCTCATCGCTCACATGAATAAAACCCAGCAAGTAAAGGAAATAGTGGAGAGCCTCAAGCGTGAGGGGCGGCCAGAAGGAGAATTGCACCGCAAGGTATACCGTCCCTGGGGATGGTACGATGCGGTGGACGCAGGTGAACGTTTTCAGGTCAAGCGGATTGTCGTCAAACCGGGCGCCTCGTTATCGCTGCAAATGCATCATCATCGCGCTGAGCACTGGATCGTTGTGCGTGGCACGGCGCAGGTTACACGCGGTGAAGCCAGCTATCTGGTATCGGAAAATGAATCCACTTTCATTCCTTTAGGCACCCGCCATCGCCTGGAAAATCCAGGCTGTGTCCCGCTGGAAATGATCGAGGTTCAGTCCGGTTCCTACCTAGGCGAAGATGATATCGTCCGATTCGAGGATGTGTATGGGCGAAAAGAAGGTTAAGGAAGCGCTGAACAAATCCTCGCTGAGCGCGTTGCTGTTAAAAATCGGGATGATCATAAGGCGCGCGACGCAGGTCGTAGCT
>CAZYYR010000118.1:0-7347 GCA_964651465.1 uncultured Nitrosospira sp. | reverse complement strand
CCGGTTGCTACCAGAAGATGGTACCGGGCGCGAACACGCTTGTATGTGGGCCATCGAACAAAACTGATCTTCGCACTGCACTTTTTTAGCCAGAGTCGGCTCGGAGGATAGGCGTCACGACGCAGAAGCTGTACGTCGGGCGATACGATAATCAGGAGTGCCGGGCCGGTAGCCTGAGCGCGCTGGGTGCCCGCTCCCGCTGCTCCGGCAACAGGGCGACCGGCTGCTGGCCTACGAGGCCAGCGCCAGGCCGCTCAATACTCTCGGGGAAAACTGATGATCAGGTTCCCCTTCAAGAATCCATGCCCTTCCCGGTGAAACATGGGAAACTGTGCTGACGGCCTGGCGGCTTCAGCAGCGTTCGGTTCTTGCCGGGAAATTGCAGAATTCATCCTCTGCAAGCTGTATCGCCTTTTCCCGATGCAATGCGGCTTCCCGGGCATGGGCTTTCGCAGTCTTGCCATATTCCCTGACCATGGCATGCGCTTGCGCCTGCAGATCCTGGGCCTGCCTGCCGTAGAGATAGCTCTTCGCCTTGTACTGCTCGAGCCGCTCTTTTTGCTCCTGCACCTTGACCTGCGATTCCTTGGCTGCTGCCTCATGAAAGCTTGCCTTGGCTTCGTGATCACGCAAAGCGGTCACAGTCCTATGGATTTCCGTATCGGTTCCCGCTTGCTCGGCAGCTGCAACGGATGAATACGGCACTGCCAGCAGTGCCGCGAGCATGCCCAAGAGGTATGAGATGCCTAGAAGTTTTCCTGCTTTCATTATCGTCCTCCGTTGGTAAATTGCGTACGGTTATGCCACGTACAGAAATTGTGAATTATTTGTGAAATTTCTGTGGTGTTAATGTGAAGACACCATTCTGATAATGAAGTTCAGGATTTTTTTGACGAGAATACTTCTTCCATCTGGGACAAAATCTGGGACAAAATTGGGCGCGCCCGCTCTTGTCCTGGAAAGCGGGGCGCAGGAAGGTCTCCTGCTGCGCTTTATCCATCCTTCCGGATTCGGCATCGATTGAACGGCGAAGAAGTATCTTTTTCCACCGGCTTGCGGTCCTTTCCGGATTCGCTTGTCGCCCTGTACCGCTCGCGTGGCAAAATACTCCGCTTCGATCACAGCCTCTGAAAAATAATGCCCCGCTGGCTCTTCCTCGGCATGCTATTGCTTTTCGCCTGCGTTGCAGTCATCGCTGCCGCGGCTCTCGCCGTTGGCGAACTGCTGTCGGGGGCGGTTCCCACCGCAGTGAATGCACTCGCCATCGACCTTCCGGTTGAGCCGGTGCAGATTCCGCCCAGGAATGATCCGCAGGAAGCCCGCTCCGCAGTGCAGGGCTGGCTGGTACGCGGCGAACCGGGGAAGGGAGCGGTGCTGCTCGTCCACTCGCTGCGCAGTAATCGCGTGGAAATGCTGAGCCGTGCGAAGTTTCTTAATGAAGAGGGTTACAGTGCCCTGCTGATCGACCTGCGCGCGCATGGCGAAACACCGGGTGAGCGCATCACTTTTGGCGCCCGCGAGGCCCGGGACGTGGAAGCGGCGGTGGATTTCCTGCGCAAAACGCTTCCCGGCGAACGGATCGGCGCCATCGGCGTCTCGCTGGGTGCGGCCGCCATTGTGCTCGCCGGAAAACCGCTAGGGTTCGACGCCGTCGTGCTTGAATCGCTCCATCCCACGATAGAAGAGGCGGTCGACAACCGGCTGCGGCTGCATCTGGGCGAATATGGGACGATCTTTTCCCCCCTGCTGCTGTGGCAGCTCTCCTTCCGGCTGAACCTGACCCTGGACGAGCTGAGCCCCATCAATCGCATGGGCGACCTTTACACGCCACTGCTGCTGGTTTCCGGGACGGATGACCGGCACACCACCGTGGCCGAAACGGAGAGAATGTTCGCTGCGGCTGGCCAGCCCAAGGAAATATGGATCGTGCCCGGCGGCGGGCACTTCAACATGCACAGCTATGCGGGAAAGGAATATGAGACGCGGATACTCGACTTCCTCGGCTGGTATCTGCGTCCGCGCGAACGACCCTGATCCGGCCAGGTTCGGCCATGCCGGGCGCCGGGCTCTGCCGGGCTCTGCTGGCAGACTGCCCCGCCAGCGTCAGGAGAGCGCCTGGACAGTGTGGTTGACAGCGTTTTCTTAACTCATCACCGCGTCCAGCGCCTGCTCGATGTCCTCGATAATGTCGTCGATGTGCTCGATGCCCACCGAGAGGCGAACCAGTCCGGACGTGACGCCCGCCGCCTTCAGTTCTTCGGGATTCAGCTGCCGGTGCGTGGTCGAAGCGGGATGGCAGGCCAGCGATTTCGCATCACCGATATTCACCAGCCGCAGGATCATCTTCAGCGCGTCGATGAACTCACTGCCTGCCAGCGCGCCGCCGCGGATGCCGAAGCTCAGGATGCCGGACGCCCTGCCCCCGCTGATCCGGTTACAAAGGTCATGGTATGGGCTGCTGGTCAGCCCGGCATAATTGACCCATTCCACCTTTGGATGTTTTTCCAGGTATTGCGCCACCTTGAGGGCATTTTCGCAGTGGCGCTCCATCCGCAGCCCCAGCGTCTCCAGCCCCTGCAGCAGCAGGAACGCGCTGTGCGGCGACAGGGCTGCGCCGGTATTGCGCAGCGGCACCACTCGGCAGCGGCCGATGAAGGCCGCGGGGCCGAACGCCTCGGTGTAGACCACGCCATGATACGAGGGATCGGGTTCATTCAGCAGGGGAAAACGGTCCCTGTGCCTGGCCCAGTCGAACTGGCCCGAATCGACGATGAGCCCGCCTATCGTAGTGCCATGCCCGCCGATGTACTTGGTCAGCGCGTGCACGACGATATCCGCCCCGAATTTGAAAGGCTGGCACAGGAAAGGCGTGGAAACGGTGCTGTCCACGATGAGCGGGACCCCATGCCGATGAGCGATATCCGCCAGCTTTTCGATATCGGCAAAATTTCCTGAGGGGTTGCCAATCGACTCGCAGAAAATCGCCTTCGTCCTGTCGTCGATGGCGCGCTCGATGGCGTCGAAGTCATCGTTCGAGACCATCCGCGCCTCGATGCCCTGTCGCGGAAACGTGTGCGCGAACAGGTTGTAGGTTCCGCCGTAGAGTTGGCTGGTGCTAATGATGTTGTCGCCCGCGCTGGCGATGCACTGGATGGCATAAGTGATCGCAGCCATGCCGGAGGCCACCGCCAGGGCGCCCACCCCGCCCTCCATTTCCGCCATGCGCATCTCCAGCACCGCATTGGTCGGATTCATGATGCGCGTGTAGATGTTGCCCTCCACCTTCAGGTCGAACAGGTCGGCCCCGTGCTGGGTGTCATCGAAGGTATAGGAAGTCGTCTGGTAGATCGGAACAGCGGCCGCTCTCGCGGGGGGCTCCGCCTTGTAGCCGTGGTGCAGTGCCAGGGATTCGAGTTTCATGGTTCGCTCTTCTTTTCAGGTTGCGGAAGGGGTCGTCTCGGAAAACACGTCTTGGCTGATCGGAAGATGGAATCCAGCAATAAAACGTTGAAAAGGATACGCCGGGATCGCGTCGATTCAAAGATCAAGACTCTGGTCTTGTGTGGAAATGCGGGCACAACCGATCAATATGGCCTCTTCAGCCTCTCGACTGCAATGGCAGCACGCGTAAGCGCGTACGGCTGGGTTCAATGGTAAGCAATGCCTCATCCTCCAGCTCCGTTGTTCACGACGGCGAAGGCCATGATTTCCGAATCCGGCGCATTGTGAACGCCCAACTCCGACCAATGTACTGCCTCGACGCCAGCCTTGGACAAAACGCCGATCCAGCGCGGAGAGAGGTTCATATCGACGAGCAGCTTCACCCTGTAGCCAGCGTGACCTCGCGCGCTTCCGCACGCCACGCAGCGTAGCGAAGTGCCTGCATGATGTCCTCGCGTTCAAGATAGGGATAATCAGCAAGAACATCATCGATGCTGTGTCCCACACCGATTTGGTCAACGATCATGTCCACCGTGACACGCATACCCCGAATACACGCCTTGCCGCCCATTACGCCCGGTTGCTGGGTAATCCGATTCAGGTGTCCCATGCCCTGTTCCTTATCGAAGCTCTCATGACGATGGTAAGAGATCGAGAATAGTATTTCAAGAAGCAGTGTCGGGAATTGCAGTGACTTGATTCTGTACGCAGCACCTTGACTGGACGAGGCTTATCAAAAATCCCCCGTTTGCCAGAGGAGCAATACTGCGTCGTTCCATTCTGTCTTCGACCGAACGCGATAGTCTGCTCATACTACCGAGACTCAGGATGAGCTGATACGTCATCATACGTTCAACGAGCGAATCCTCCGGGTTTTCACGGAGACTGGCGGGGGGCTTGTGACAACAGGAACGGAGAAGGAGAGGGTTTCGCATGCGAAAACCCGGAGCCCTGATCCTTTGTCGCTTTTCAAACTTTTGTTTATTCTCGCATGTCAGGCAGTTAAAAAACCTCACTTGCAAGTATGCTATTGATTAACACTATTACTTCTTTCTTGCGATCTCTCTGAGTGATTGACCTCTGTCGTAAATAGACCACTCTCGATTTATACCGCTAAACGGTTCCGATAGGCCGAAGGTCCGTAAAAGTATTGCATTAGCATCCACATGTTGTTCATTTTTCACCTTGATGTTGACCAAGCAGCCTGCGACGTAAAAGCCTCCTCCCACTACGTCCCATCCCTCTATCAGAAAATTCTCTCCGGTATCCAGATCCATAGTTGGGATCCCAACTGAGGAAAGTGTTCTAAAATCATCGAAAATGTTGTCTATTATTTTCCTGTCGTTAGTTTCCAGAGCATCTGTAATTTCCCTCGAAAACCGGGTTAATCTGGTGTGCTCTACGATATGCTGTAAAAAAACTTTCTTCGCTTCAAAAGCCGACAGTTTCCGTACTGATGCCTCTCCGTTTTCGTTTCGGCCTTTCGGGGAAAGAGGGCGTCGATAGGAAGTCGCATGGTTACACACATTGACCGCTTGGGAACGGTCTATAAGAGAAACGCGGGAAAGGGATTCGATTTCGATACCAAGATCCAATACGTCCCCGATAGTCGATACTAAATGTAGTTCTCCTGGCCCTCTCGCCAGCGTTTTTTCTACCCAATCACTGCTCACATTCATTTGCGCTGCATATCCTGCAAGTATGGAGGCCAGAACCTTGGAAAGCTCGAAACCTAAATAAGGTTCCAGCACCGTTGCGCGCATAAGCCGATTAGCATCTGGGCTAACGTAGTACCCGTGAAATCCAATTGCTCCACCTATCTCCAGTCGTCGCGATATGCCAGGTCCTGACGCCACATAGAACATTGTTCCACCTAGAAAAGCAATGGCGCATGCCGAATAACACTCGGCATTTGAACGAACTAACGTGGATACCCCATATTCTCTTAGCAGCCTGCCGATTCGTAGTCCTTCAATAAAAGAACCGCCTTTGCTATTTAGCGTCAGGGTCGGGTTGACTATGAATCCTGGGTCTTCATTTTGGATTGCAATCAAAATATTTTTCAGTTTGCCGGCATCCCCTAAATCAATCTGTCCATCAAGTAGGATATCAATATCTCCAATTCTGCGGATCTCAGCAGCATGTCCCATCCTGGAAGCTGCCAGACACGCCACAGTAAAAATCACCAGGATCGTTATGAACCGCTTGTATTGCATTTCTTGCCTCTCGCCTCTCGATTCCAGGAATGCACTTTGCTGACAGCACGACGTTGGGATATTGCCCACGAAAATGCATTGGACTGCTCAGCAGTACCCGGTTGCCGGCTATTCACCCTGGGTTTGCTCTCTTAGAATTTTCCGCAGCGGTGTGCGGATGGATATTGGCGCTTTGCGAATATAATCGAATGCTGCTTTTGCCGACTCACTGTCAAGAGTATCCAGGTAAGCCAAGGCTCTTTCGGGGGAAAAAGGTTCACTGGATATCTTCTCGAAATTACTTGGAAGATCCGTCCAGACGACACCGGTCAATTTTCTTATAGAGGCCCAGGCGGTGATGGAATCCACAGATTCTTGATCGCGAGAATTTGCTCCGTCTGCACCGATGAAACCGATATTTTCAAGAGTGGTTCCCTCTCGGGATTTAAGGTCCTTTACAACGTCTGAGAGATCAGCTCTTCGGCTTAGGCAGTAAGAAACCCTGTTGGCCGCACCATTGATCGGATCTAATACGAGCGTCAGGGCACCAGAACGAGACTTTGAAATACGGGAAAATTCAATCTTCAGAACCGGCCCATCTTCCCGCCATTGGTCATGCAAAGCATTGAAGGCGGGGCGGACATCCCATAGCAGAGAACCCCATCCAAGGATGGCAATACACTCAGTCGCCATTACAAGTTGTCTTTGGGCGCGAAGGACCCATACAACACCAGAATAAGAACGGCGCGGACACAACGACTATGCCCAAGAATAGCCATTTGAAACAACCGTCGGTCTGAACTAATGATAGAGCCACACCGAGAAGCCCAAGCCATGCTCCCAAGACGCCTAGACGAGTACCCAGTCTCACCACGATATCAGGATGATGGCATGCGGCGCGTAGTTGTCCCCATATCCACTCATAGCAGCATACAGTCAAGGTTACTCTGCCGGTCCTATTGTCAGCTTCTTTAGTGCCAGGGATTCCCAGCGCATCACGATACCAGCCGGACATCACGATCGTGCTGTCATCCATGTTGATATTATGGCGGTTGCTGCTCAAATTGTAGTGTTTTATGAAATTGTCATCTAATTCTCTAGCTTGGCAAATGACGCTACGTCCAGTTTTCAGATTTTTAATTCTAATGACTGTTCGAGACTGAAAACCATCAAGCCAGACCCAGCCATTGCTCATCTCTTCGCGCAAGGCAGCTCGAATGATGTATTGCGCGCCCCTTTCCTTCTCATTACACAGCTTGAACATAGTTTCATCTCTTTTTAAGCAATATAGCTGAGCTATATCTGCATAAAAGACTTTCGCATGTACGAAAATTCCTTCAACCTGATTTCAACAAGATCTATCAGGGAAAGATACTTTAAGAAAACGATAGCTTAGGGGGTTTTTCACAGAGCCATCCCGGAAAAAGGATGGAAAAAGCTGTTCTTATCGAAAATTGTCCGACCAGGAGATAAAGTCTGGTGCGGTAGTTCGGGGAAGGGGCCAGAGTGCTTGCAGGCGGGGCCTGTGACAGCAGGATCGGAATCAGTGAGACATAAAAGTCGAAAGAATCAGCCTGCCAATCAAGTATTCATGGCCCGAGCGCGAGGATAATTCTTCCACAAGTTTTCCCATCCTGAGCTTACTGTAATGTATACGCTCCCGGGGCAAACCCGGCCGGCCGGCAGATCAGAACGGCGTCAGGAACGAGAC